>NZ_JAGGLN010000002.1:300000-461928 GCF_017874455.1 Methanobacterium aggregans
GCTATCATGAATTTCTTGAGTTGTCATGTTCCCTGCAAGACCAGATGATTCTATGGATGATGTGAGTCCCCAGAATACTCCAAGCAATAGCAAAACCCCAATTAAAGCCGTGCCCATGGAGTATCCAAGGTTCTTGAAGGCATTTAAAAATCCAGCTGCATCCGATTCCTGGTCACTTCTGGCTGCAGACATGGTTAGATTTGTTAGCTGAGACAGTAAAAGTCCCACTCCAACACCGAAGACAATGGTGCCTGGAACGATATCAGCTATCTGGGTGTTGATGTTGAAGGTTCCCCCCAGTATCCAAGTTCCAAGGGCAGATACCAGAAAACCAATCATCAGGATGTACTTTGGATCTAATCTGGATGAGAGTTTGGCACCCAGGAGTGAAAACACCAGTATGGTGATGGATGCCGGTAGAAGGGCCAGTCCTGTCATGAATGCATCTAAGTGGGTTACCTGCTGCAGAAACACTGGGATTATGAAGAGAAAACCTGCAAGGGGTATCTGCTGTATTACGGAGTTTATATTTCCCAGTCCAAAGATACGGTTTTTTAGAAGGGATATGTCAGAAAGGGGTTCCAGACCCTGGTTGATCCTTCTCCTCTGCCATAACAGGAATAACACAAAGAGAATGGAACCTGAAACCACAAGCACAGATACGTAAGCCCAGTTTTGCGGCTTGCTTAAAAGTAGGATACCCAGAACTATTAAAACCAGGGACACTATGGACAATATGGTCCCCACCACGTCCAGATCTTTCCATTTAAGGGTTGGTTGGGATTCTGTAAGGTAACGTCGGAAGATCAGTATTGCAGCAACGAAAATCAGTTCAGAACCAAATACCAGCCTCCATGTGAAATAGGTGGTGAATACTCCCCCAACTATTGGGCCTATGGCAGCGCCCATGGCCGCAATACCTCCCCATATCCCAAAGGCAGTGATTTTATCCTTGCCTTCATAACTGGCCCCTACAATGGTTGTGGTGGCCGGTAACATCAGTGCAGCACCAATACCCTCTAAAACTGCCCATCCAAGAAGCAACATAGGTGCATTGATGCTTAACGTTGCTATGGTGGTTCCAGAGGCATATATGAAAAGTCCGGTTAAAAATGTCTTCTTCCTACCTAGAATATCCTGTAGTTTGCTTCCAAGTAGCATGAATGAAGCAATTATGAGAGCATATAAGGCAATAATTGCCTGAATCATTGATAAAGTAGTATTCAAATCTTTAACAAGTGCAGTGATGGCCACATTCATTGCAGAAGAATCTAAAACTATGATAAAGACTGCAAGGCAGGCAACTATTACCACACCCCATTTATACTGATCTTCACCCATGTTTTTCCCCCTTAAAACATTTATGAATATGAATATAATGGTATTATCCAGTATTTATTTTTTGGGAAAAAGTATTTCAAATGAGGAAGGGATCAACTGTGAAAAAAAATGAATCAACTGCAAAAACAAAAAAAATAATGAAAATAGGTTTTAAATGGGTTTCCCCATGAGCCAAAGGCATTTATCTGCCCACATACAGTCACCACAGACTTTTTGGGCATCTTCAAGTGTCCTGAAGGTTTCGTTCACATCGTCCAGTATACTTCCTGCTTCAACCCTTGAACCTTCCATAATACCCAGTTTTTTAAGAACAGTTTCATCCATTCTTTTTATGTTTTCATCTGCATCCCTGTCTTTGCAGATTTCATCCACATTGTGGGGGCAGTGGATGCATATTTCGTCGCAGGCTGCAGTTAGTTCAAGTTGGAGGTTGGGATTCCCATTTATGTACTCCACCATCAATGCCATGGCTTCTGCAAATTCCCTGCTGTACCCGTAGCCCTGGAATCCCTGCATGCAGAGTAAGTGGTGGGCCCGGATCCGCAGGGGATCAGACCACTCAAAACTAATGCCTTCAAACCCCTTTAATCCCCGTTAAATGGTTCCTTTGGTGTTACTGCCTTGGCGAATGCTGCTGCACCACCGATCTTCACAAGGTCCCCTGCAAGGAAAGGCAGAAGTCCCATCACCATAATGGTCCACATGCCTGGCTGTGATCCTGTTGCAGCGTAGGTCCATGCTCCAAGCTGAAGCATTCCAGGGATGTAGATCAGTGCAAAGTTTGCAAATAACATTAAAGCAAGCATTGGAAGGAAATTCCTTGCCTTTATGAACTTATCTGCGAAGTATCCAAGGAAGAGTGCTGCGAGTACGAATCCTACGAGGTATCCTCCTGTAGCTCCTGTGAGAATTCCTAATCCTCCAGTCATTCCACCGAACCATGGAACACCCGCTACACCAACACCAAGATATATTGCCTGGCTCAATCCTCCCCAGTACCTTCCAAGAAGTATTCCTGCAATGAGAACTGCGAAAGTTTGGGCTGTTACTGGTACAGGGGTCCATGGTAGCGGAATAACCACCTGGGCCATGACACCAGTTATACATGCCATGAAAAATGCTAGGATGATTTTGTTCACGGTTGAGGTTTCGGATCTCCATTTGAAGAATGTGTACCTCCCCCTGAAGTAGTCATCAATTGTTATTTCCATCTGAAATTCCTCCTGATATAAAATTTCATCAAAGATTTTGTTTTTTTAAATATAAAGCAGCAAATTAACATGTTGAACAGAAACTGCTTCAAATAATAAATTATATCTAAAAAGGGCACTTAATATGCCTTGGGGGAATTCAGTATTCACTCCCTTTACTTATTAGGTTCAGATGTTATAAATAGTTTTTTAAGGGATGACATTGAATAGATAACATCTAAATGATAGGTTTCAGGTTTCAATACTCCTCATATCTTCAACGTAACTGTCTATTTTGAATTTTCTTTTAAGGCCATTGGCGTTCATGTATCTGACCTTTCCAAAGATTTTCCTTTCCTTCCATGCCCTGTCATGTTTTCCAAAACACCATAAAACACCAGTGTATCCATTTGGGTCTCTTCCATCAAGTTCGTATTTGTTGTTGAGGTAAAGTGCTGTTTCAAATGCCTTTTGGGGGCTTTCCGTCCATTCAAGCATCTTCTTTCCCCAGTACATTCTCATGTAACCGTGCATCTTACCCTTTAAAACCATTTCCATCTGGGCTGCATTCCAGTAGGGATCATGGGTGTGGGCAGTTTCAAGCTCTTCAAGGGTGTAAATGTAATTTCTTCCATCATGCTCATGTTCTTTCAATGTTTTTATGGCCCAATCCGGTAGGGCATCCAGGCTTCTGTAGTTTGGGTTGTAATGGATGAAGTTCACTGCCAGTTCACGTCTTACTATGAGCTCCTCAAGAAAAGCATCCCTGGAATGACTTTCAGTCCCCATTACCCTGAGTGCTATGTGAACTGGTGATATCTGGCCGAAGTGCAGGTAGGGGCTCATATTTGAGAGATGATCCAAGGAGGGATCATTCCGAAGCTCTGCAAATCCATCTAATTTATCTTCAACAAATTCATCCAAAAATTTTAAGGCGTTGGATGTTCCCCCACGGAAGTGTTCTGTCTTCGGCACGCTTCTGTCAATTTCAAGCCGGGATAAAACTTCATCAATATCCTCAAGGGGTATTTCAGGGATCTTCGTGGATAGTTCCATGGAAGTGGAATTCCTGTCAAGTGAAACCTCCTTCAAGGGCACTAAGAACCTTTCAATCTGAGGTTTTATCCTTCTTCGGAATGTTGCAGAGGAATACTCCTCCTTAAAGGATGCAATTTCAACTGGAACAACCACATCTGATTCAACCTGTACCAGAGGACATTCAATAACCTTAACGACATTTTCCCGCCATTTAACCTGCTCTTTAAGGTATCCTCTGTCAACAACTACCATTACTGCTCTTTTTGAAAGTTCAATCACACCTACATTGGGTGAACATTTTAAAACCAGAAATTTGATATTTCTTTTGATGAGTGAAGATTTTAAATCCTTCAATCCTTCCAGCATGAAGTTATAATGTCTTAAATTGGCTTCAGGATATTTTTCAGTCAGTCCAAAGTAAACTATCAATTGTTTCTGGAGTTGGTTGGCCTTTGAAGCTGCATACTCCAGTGCAGGGTTGTGATGTGCCCGCTGGGATGACTGCATCCAGTAAAGCACATAGTCCCCCTCTTTCAAGGGTTTTTCATTGAGATTTTTTATCCTTTCAGGTTGAACCATATTGAACACCTTTAAGGTCAATTTTCATGCCATTCTATCAAATATGAAGGTTACCTGAATAAGATCTTCGGGGTAGGGTTCGAAAAAGGTCTGTTTTAGAAGATATTCCTCATCAAAGCGTATCATCCATGATTTAAGAAGATTTATGACTGCCAAAAGTGGTAATCTTCCTTCCCGGTACTTCTGGAGTGAATCCTGGAAGAATGCTTTTTCAGGAAACTTCAGGTTATTTGAGAAGTATCCGAAGGCATGCATGAGAACGTTGATGTTGGATGGAACTCCCTGGGGTTCAGCCAGAGCTGCAACCAACATCTCACCGTACTTGTCCTTCATATCCTTAATTGAGTGCTTACCGCGGTTTGAAAGAAGATTTCCCATTTTACGAGTATATTCCTGGTTGTAGGAGAGCAGTAGGAGTTTGTTACGGGTTTGAAAGTCGATGAGATCGTTGAAATCCCCTGATTCCCTGACTTCACGAAAATCTGCAAGTGTGAATATCCTGGTTAAGAAGTTCTCCCTTATCATGAGGTTTCTGAGTCTGCCCTCATCCTCAATGGGTATTTGAGGAAATTTTTCCATGACTGAAGCTGCGAAAAGTCCAACACCATCAGTGAGGGGCCTTGAATTCTCAAAGCCCTTGTAAACCTTGATGCTCTTAATACCACAAGAGGGGGATCTGTTTTTGAGTATGAAACCATCGACAGCATCCAGTGAATTTAAAAAAGATCCTGAAAATTCGTGCATTCTACCTGTGAAGTTCAAACCTGTTGCTGGTTGTATTAAACTTATCCTTCCATCTAACTCTGATACCCTAACAGGTTTTCTGGGAACACCCAGTCCAATCTCAACTTCCGGGCAGATGGGATGGAATTCAACATGTTTTTTAAGGTTTTCAACAACACTGCTCCTTATCAGGAGGCCGTTGTACCTGCAAGCCCCAAATTCAATGCATTTACTTGAAACTATTTTGGGAACTGCGAATTCTCTCAAGGGGATCATCTCAACCTTCATTTTTTTTTATTAGTAATTTTTTTATTCGTTAAACATTAATTAGTTATGCATTCACAAATAAAAAAAAAAGGTTGATGGATGGGGTTATCATGATTTTTGAGCCTTCATTTTCCTTAAACTGAAGAACAGAGGAGTTGAAGCAAGTTGCATGATCATTGAGAATGCAACGAGGTAAAATAAGGATAAACCATAGAGCAAGCCCATAACAACACTTCCTGCAAACCATGAAATTCCATAAACTGTGTTAAAAGCCCCGTAGGCAACTCCTCGTCTTTCAGAAGGTGCCATGAGTGCAACTGCTGCCCTCATTATGGATTCCTGAGCACCCATTCCAACGCCCCAGAGTGCCATTCCAAGGAGTGCTGTGTAGAATCCTCCCAAAAAGATTAGAGGTGCAAAGAGGGAGGATATTACTGCAACCACTACCATGATTGAAACTCCCTCTCTGTCAAATAGCCTGCCGAATACGAGTGCTGCCAGTGCATCAACTCCCATTGCAACTGCATATAATACTGGTATCATTGCCTGTGAAACTATGGCCTGACCTTGGAAATGGTAGGCTATAATTGGGAAGTCCGCAAATCCTGCTGCAAGAAGGGCAACTCCTGCCATGTATATCCAGTAGTTTCTCTTAAATCCCTTCATATCCAACTGAGGCATTGTGCGTTCCATATCGTGTGGTCTGGGGTAAAGAAAACGAGAAACAATTAACACGATTATTGCAAGTAGTGCAGGTACGATAAGCACTGCAAAACCTGTCCTGTAGGTTCCATTCAAGACTAGGACAAGTGCAACGATAAGAGGGCCCAGTATGGCCCCTATCTGATCCATTGCTTCATGTATCCCGAAGCCCCATCCACTACCAACCTGAGATGTTGCATGGGACAACATAACATCCCTTGCGGGTGTTCTAACAGCTTTTCCAAGTCTCTCAGTTATTAAAAGTACGGCTGCAATTTCCCAGCTTCCTGCAAGGGCAATTAGGGGAACTGCAAGAAGGTTTATAATGTACCCTACGATGGTTATTGCCCAGTAGCGTCTGGTTTTATCGCTGAGGTATCCTGAAAAGAATCTGAGGATGTAACCTATGAGTTCTCCAAAACCTGATACAAATGCCACAGTCAGTGCACTGGCCCCTAAAAGTGCCAGATATGGGCCTGTGATACTTCGAGCCCCTTCATAGGTCATGTCCGCAAGTAAACTCACAAATCCTAATAATATTATGAATTTCCATGCATTTGACTTTAAAATATCCCTATTTTCCTCAGATTTTTCATTTTCCATTATTTTTTAATCCCCACTTCATATTTAATCATGATTCCCCATTCAAGTTTATAAAATATTGGATTTATTCGTTAAAATAGGATTCAACAGAAATTTAATTTTTTAAAATAATTTTCAAAAAAATCATAAGCCAATAAAAAAAAGAATAAAAATTCTATCCTATGATGTTCCAGGTTTTAACTCAACTTTGCCCGATCATAAACATCTTTAAGGGTGTGCATATCCACACTCGTGTAGATCTGAGTTGTACTCAGGTTTGAATGGCCCAGAAGTTGTTGTATGGCCCTGATGTCCACTCCATTTTTTAGAAGATGGGTTGCGAATGAATGGCGCAGAATATGTGGTGTTACCCTTTTTTGAATACCTGCAGCTTTTGCATAGTCCTTTATCATCATCTGAATGTAGCGCGGAGTTAAATGGTTTCCTGAACGATTCACAAAAAGATATTCACTATCACAGCTTCTTTTATCAAGGTAACCCTCAAGCATTTCCTTGGTTTCATCATCAAAAAGTACTATTCTATCCTTTTCACCTTTACCCCTTATTCTTAGGGTTCGCTCACGAAGATCAACACTGTTTGTACGAAGGGTTACGAGTTCAGAAACTCTGAGACCTGAAGAATATAAAAGGGCCAGTATTACCTTATTTCTGAGCTTTAAAAACTCTGAATGATGGGTGGAACTGTTTTTAGAATCTCCATCCATTGCATGTATCAAACGTTGAACTTCATCTTCATTAAGAGATTTAGGGAGTGATTTTGTTCTTTTAGGAGTTTTAACATCTTTAAGTACACTTATGCCCCCAAATTCAAAGAATTTTTTCACAACAACTGTTACGAGGTATATGTAATTCTGGGAAACATCTTTATCCCGTTTCAAATACCTTATATACCGTTTGAATGCTCTTAAAACTAATCTTTCATCATATAAATCCTTTTCACCCAATAAAAATCTGTGAAAATTGGTTATTATTGATTTATATGTTTTGATGGTGTTTCCTGAGTAGTTCCTTATCTCAAGTTCAATTAAATAATCTTCTATCATTTCTGGAAAGTCAAATGCATCGAGTATATTCTCTCTCAAGAGGTAACCAGATTCACCTGCAACAGATCTTTCTAAATCTGCAGGACCTCCCTCAGAACTTCTCCAATGTTGATTTGGGTAAGGACTCATGTTATCAGATTGATTTGATATTTTTTCCATTTATAATTTTACATGTAGCTTCTGTCAACATTCTCATTGGGAGTACCATCATTTCCACCAGCCATATGTTGAGAACTGGATACATCCTTTTCCATGGCATTTTGAAAGGAACTGTACCTTTTTATTATTTGATCTTCGATTGAAACAGCATTTTCTATGGCAAAGAACATATGTTTTTCTTCTATGAGGTTGTTACCCTCCATTACTGCCATATCTCCTGCCATCCGTACAACTCCTCCAAGATCACGAAGTCTTAATGTTAATGAGTTACGTTGATCATCAATGGCCTTTGCCCTTCTTTTTGCATCCTGAATCAATATTTCAACAGCAGCCCTGTTTGCATGGGGTATTTTTCCATCCATCTCTATTTCCTGGGCTACGAACTGAGCGATTTTTGATTGATTCTCCTCAGTATCGGGCATTGTAGTTTTCATGAGAATTTCATAGCCTTCACCCTGGATCCTTGAGCGCAGTGGTGGGAGTATGTACTGCACATCACGTATGTTGCATGCTCCAACAAATATGAAATCACAGGGAACATCAGAAACTTTAACGGAACTTCCAGCACTCTGCGGATTCCTTCCAACTATTGGAAAGACTTTATCCTGCATTGCACTCAATATGTAACGTTGTAGTGGTGCTATGTGAACTATTTCATCTATAAAAAGAACGCCTTCATGTGCTTCATGTATTGCACCAGGTACAACCCGTTCATAGGGCTGAGTTCCAAGGTCAGGATGTCCTCCGTAGGGGTCATGTCTAACATCTCCCAGAAGTTCTGTTTCGCTTGCACCTGTTGCCTGTATGAACATCTTCCTTTCAAGGGGCAATATGATGTTTTTGGGCTTTTCTTCAACCATCACCCTTCTCCTCTCAAGGGCGTGCTGATCCAGTATTCTTATTCTGTCTCCATCCACACGTTCGTAGATAACAACTTCTTCCCTTCCATTGAGCATGCGTGTTGTTGTAACCCGCTCCTGTGGAATGTTTATTGCACCTGAGCTCATCTCGAACATACCAAGAAGGTCGCCTAAATGTTTTCTCCGGGCATTTATATGGGCATATTTATCTGCGCCACAGTTAGGGCACATGCTTTGGTAAGCATTGTTGTAACTTCCACAGTTAGCACATCTGAACCCTAATCTTTCTGCAACTGCATCCGGAACATCCTGTGGATTTACAAGATCTCCCTCTGCCCTTTCAAGGTCTTTCTGCTGGTTTTCCATCTCTTTTCTATTTTTAATCTCAACAAAAGGTCTTTCAGGTCTTTCAGGGTTGTGCACAACTGTTACTTCCTCCTGAGACTCTCCAAGATGGAATGATATGGCCTGGGCTATTAAAGATTTGCCTATGCCCGGAGGTCCAACAAGAAGAAGATTTCTTCTTTGTTTTGCAGCGATTTTAACGAATTTTATAATGTCTTCATGGCCTATCACTCTTTCCAGTGGATCTTTAGGTATAAGGATATCTTCCGTCGTTTCAAAATCCTTTAAAAATTCCTTTTTCATGTTAACATACATGGATACCACCTGATTTATGTCTAACACATTATAAAGGGGGGATGATTAAAAAGGAAGTCCCCTGAATTTATGCTTATTTTTTGAACCCATATAATACTGGATTTTATAGAGGTTTGAATGATTATGGTGTGAGCTTACCTTGTTATGACCTTTATTGGGCCTGGTTTTTTCACAACTTCACTCATCCTGACTGCAACTATGTACTTTAAGCCCTTCTCCTTTGCAATATCTATCAATCTCTGGCTTACCACACCATCGAATACAACTGCGTAGGTATTGTTGTTGACGTTTTTAAGTTCCTCGTAAAGATTTTCAACTTTAACTTCCTTGAGGATGTTCATTGCATCGTCAAGAATTTCAGCGTTTCCAGATCCTTCCAGTTCCTTGAGGATGTCCTTTAAAAGATTTATTTTGTCACCGCTTTTTTGTTGTTCAACCTTCTCAACCTTAACACCCATATCCTGGTAAATCTGTTCAACAGGTATTTTATCCCTTAAAGCCACCATTACCTCATCTTTGCTGAGATCTTCAACTTCTTTACCCCTTGGAGCTCGGGTAACGTAGTCAATTTCTCCAACCTGAAGAAGCTCTTTGAGGATGAGGTCGCCCCCCCTGTCTCCATCAAGGAATGCTGTAACTGTTTTGGTTTTGGTTAGTTCTGCAACTGCCTTTGGAACACTTACTCCTTCAACAGCTATTGCATTTTTAACTCCGTATTTGAGGAGGTTTAAAACATCTGCCCTTCCCTCAACCACGAGTATTGCATCCGAACTTATGACGTTTGGGCCGGATGGAAGTTTATCATCACCATAATCCGTTATTTCATGGATCCTCATGGCTTCCTTAACTTCCTCTATCATTTTAAGGCTTTCTGGAGTTACTTCTTCCATCATTCCCTTGTAGAGTTCTTTGGCCCTGTCAACAACCTTTCGCCTTTTAACTGCCCTGACATCTTCAACCTTGGTAACCTGAATGTAGGCTTCGCATGGCCCCACCCTGTTTATTGTTTCAAGTGATGCAGCCAGGATTGCAGTTTCAACCCTGTCAAGGCTTGAAGGGATTACTATTTCTCCTTTAGAACGGCCTGCTTTGGAGTTTATGTTGACTTTTATCCTTCCTATTCTCCCTGTTTTCTGTAATTCCCTTAAATCAAGGTCGTTGCTTAAAAGCCCCTCTGTCTGTCCGAAAATTGCTCCGACAACATCGGGCTTTTCCACAATACCGTTAGCATTTATTTGAGCGTGAATGAGATATTTAGTTGTGCTTATTTCTTCTTTTCCCATGTTTGGGCCTCCTTCATGCACAGATACCCTCATGATATTAACCCACTGATATAATTCGATAACTGGATGATTCCAATCCTCTCAAGGGAAGTTATGATTAAGTATCGTTGTAATTCATTACTCCATTTGATTCATTATCGTAATACCACCTGTAATATCATTGCCATTGGCGTAAGTATCTTAACATAAATTTTGATGAATAGTGACTACCAGCGATCACCATGGGGGCGTTCCTCGAGTTCCAGTTGATCCATGTGCTTTGGAAGACTCTCAATGTCCTTTATATACTTCCTCGTGATTCCCATGATTTTGCGTCTTATACTAAGGTCTGGATGGGAACCAAGACTTTGTATGTCCTCTGAAAGTCTCTTGGCAAGTTCATCGCCTTTTTTATCAAAGTCAGTTAATATTATGACTTTTGAAGATGACTGTGCAGCCATCTCAGCTATTTCAAATAATTTAAGGCCTGAACCTGAGACTTTTATGAAATTACCATTGATACCAAGTTTTTTCAAAGCTTTTTCATCTTTTCTTCCTTCGATCAGTATTGGCATTCCCTCTTCAACGCAGATTTTGAGTTCTTCTATTATACAGGACAATCTTCTAAAACTCATTTGTAAAGCCCTTTGATGATGTCTAAATAGTATCCTACAGAATAATATAACTGATCTAATATATAAAATTGAAGCTATAAAAAAAATTGGATTTAAGGAATTTTCAGGGTTTTTTGTGTGATTAAAAACCATTATTCTCGCTTAATTTAAATATAACGATTATAATGTGGTAATGTATTAGGTATGATCGTGAAAAATTAATATTTTTGATAATAAACCTATGAGATATTGTTTTAATTTCAAGGTAAAGTTTTAAATATTTTTGATTCAAAAGGTAAATGTGAAAAGATTTTTTTTATTGACATAAAAGTTATCTAATCTACTAAAAAAAGTCTATTAAAAAAAGTATTGAAGACAATTTATCATAAAAAAAAATAGTACAGTTGTACCCAGTTAAATGTGGCGAAACAAGGATTACTGTAAAATAAAATTTATTTTAAAAAATGGAGGATTTAAAGTGGCAAAAGGCCTTATAAGAATAGTTCTGGACATACTGAAACCGCATGAACCAACCATCCCTTCTTTTGCAAAATTTTTAAGTGAACTAAGCGGTGTTGACGGTGTTAACATCACACTCATGGAGATAGACAAGGAAACAGAAAACGTTAAAGTCACAATGCAGGGTGACGACCTGGACTTCCAGGAAATAAGCGATGCAATAGAACAGTACGGTGGCTCAATACACAGTGTTGATGAGGTTGTTGCAGGTAAAAAGCTTATTGAAGAAGTTACAACCCCTCAGGATTGATAAAACAGGTTCAAATAGAAGAAGCTTTAAGGAATTGGTACACGTTACGTTAATTAATAAAAAATGAACTGTGTTTTTAAATGCATTTTTGGATGAATGCATTTATTGATTAATTTTTTTGGATTGATAAAAAATGACAGGGAAAGAACTTTCAGCAGAATCCCTATTAAAAAATTTTTCAGCAGAATTAGCCCGCTCAAAACTTTGTAATTCTCGCGTAACAACCTCCAATCTGTCAGATGCCATGAGGCATGTTGCAGGAGAAAATGGTGTCCTTACAGGAGTTAAACCTGTTAAAGAAGGCATCAAAATAATGGGAACAGCAACAACCGTTGAAACTGCTTCTGATGATTGGGGAACAGTTATAAAAGGAATATATTCATCTAAAAGGGGAGATGTTCTGGTTATAAAATGTGATAATGATGATCCTGCAGTCTGGGGAGAACTGGCCTCAAGTACGGCTCAGAAAAGGGGAATAGTTGGAACAGTTATCTATGGATCCGCCAGGGACATTTCAGGCATTAAAAACCTGGATTACCCAGTGTTCTCAAGGAACATCATACCAAATGCAGGTGATGCAAAGGCAGAAGGATATGTGAACGTTCCATTGAACTGTGGAGAAACCCTTGTAAATCCTGGAGACTTTATAATGGGCGATGAATGTGGTGTGGTCTGCGTACCCCACCAGATCCTTGAAGAGGTGTTCAAAGAAGCCTTCAGCATATTGGATAACGAGGATGAGATCGTTGCAAAGATAAAGAAGGGTTCATCTTTTCTGGAGATACTTGGAATAGATAAGTAAATATAGTGAAAGGAAAAAAGTTTTTAAGATGCAGACGAGTTATGAGTTCATCCTGGAACATAAATGGGAAATTGTAATCACATTTATAATCGGAGCATTCATAATCTTTTTAATATCTGTTGCTGTCGGATTGGAAGACATAATCAATGTTTTAAGCCATTCCAACCTTCAGATAATACTTTTAGCCATTTTTCTTGAGTTGATTTTAATAGTAGCATGGACCCTGCGCTGGTCACTGATACTGAAGGTGGTTGATCACTCACCTAGATTTAAGGATCTCTTTTTGATGATGTTCACAAGTCTTTTTGGAAACAACGTAACCCCTGGAGCTGCAGGGGGCGAACCACTTCGAGCTTACCTTGTGAGTAAATTTGAAGGAGTTCCATTTGACCTCGCATTTGTATCTGCAAGTGCTGATAGGGTTTTTGAATTTTTCCCCTTTCTATTGGTTTCCCTCTTTGCAATTTACATGGTATTCACATGGAACATCTCAACCATGAGCGCAGTTGCCCTGAGCATACTCATACTCATAACAATGACATTTTTCGGGCTTTTGATATACGTTGGAATCAACAAGGACATTGCCCAGAGAATAATAATCAGGATTGCGCGTGCAGTCTATCCATTCTTCAGCAAACTCAGTAAAAAGGATGTTAGTTTCTCATACGTAAAGGAAAAACTGATCTACTACGTTGAAAGGTTCACAACTGGTTTTTTAACTGTTCTCAAAAACCATAAAATATTCACCCTGGGCCTTGGAATATCATTTGGAATGTGGGGTATAGATATGGTTCGTATGTACCTCTGCTTTATGGCTGTTGGTTCATATCCACCATTCGTGCCCATGGTGATTATATACAGCATAGCCCTCCTTGTAACCATACTCCCCACACTTCCTGGAGCTCTTGGACTTCGTGAAGGAGTTATGGTTGGGCTTTTCTTAGTGGTGGGCGTTCCAGCAGACGTAGTACTGGCTGCAAGCCTCATAGATCGCGTTATAAGCTATTTAATACCCACAGCAATCGGAGCGATTACAACAGCATATTACGGAAATTTATTAAAAAAGGACGACTCAACCAGCACTTGAAGGGTTTTGATCAGTTAAAATGACATCTTATCCCATAGAACCCCATTTAATGACTACTCTTAAAACTATCGAAATCTTTATATACTAGTTCTAACACCAATAATATTTATATAAAAAACTTTCGGTTTGAGGGTAATGAAAAAACTGGGAAAAATCTCACACATCTCCAATAGAGGCCGTGTTATATTAAGGTCTGACAAAACGCCAGGTTTCGGATTAGCTGTTTTTACAGAAGATAAAAAGAGATTTGGTACTGTTTACGATGTATTCGGTCCAACAAAAGAGCCATACATATCAGTCAAAGTCTATGAAAAAGATCCTAAAAAACTTGAGAAACGAGTTGGGGAGACCCTGTACATATCATCAAAACCTATTAAGAAGTGGGGGCGAGGGAAACGAAAGAAAAAATGAAACACGAAGTTTCACAGATCGAAAATGGAGAGCATGATGTTTCAGAAAAAGAGCAGATGAAACAGGATGTCTCTGAAATTGAGAAAATTGAAACCAAATGTCCAGAATGTGGCTCTAAAAAGCTTATAAATGATCACGAGCGTGGTGAAGTAGTATGTGGAGCCTGCGGTCTAGTGATAGACGACAACATTGTTGACATGGGTCCTGAATGGAGGGCATTCGACCATGAACAGCGAGACAAACGTACAAGGGTAGGTGCACCTATAACCTACACCATACACGACAAAGGTCTCTCAACCATGATCGATTGGAGAAACAAGGACATATACGGCCGTGACATACCTGCAAGGAACCGTGCACAGTGGTACAGGTTAAGGAAATGGCAGAGAAAGATCAGGATCTCCGGTGCAACTGAAAGAAACCTTGCATTTGCACTGAGCGAACTTGACAGGGATTCCTCAAGACTTGGCCTTCCAAGAAGCGTCAGGGAAGCAGCATCAGTTGTCTACAGGAACGCTGTGGAGAACAAGCTCATACGGGGAAGGAGCATAGAAGGAGTGGTTGCAGCATCACTCTACGCAGCATGCAGAAGATGTAACGTACCCAGAACCCTTGATGAGATTGCAGAGGTCTCCAGAGTCAGTAAAAAAGAAGTTGGAAGGACTTACAGGTTTTTAACCCGTGAATTACATATCAAGTTACCACCAACATCTCCTGTGGATTATGTTCCAAGGTTTGCAAGCGAACTGGGACTTTCAGGAGAGGTGCAGTCCAAGGCCATTGAAATAATTGAAAAAGCAATGGAAAAAGGATTGACCTCTGGAAGGGGACCTACAGGAGTTGCAGCAGCCGCACTTTACATTGCATCAGTTCTTCTTGGAGAGAGAAAAACTCAGAGGGACGTTGCAGATATTGCTGGAGTTACTGAAGTAACCATACGTAACAGGTACAAAGAGCTTACAGAACAGCTCGATATGGGTGTAACATTATAGGTTCACCCTAAACTCTTTTTTTATCAATAATTAAATAAATTTACTTTTAATTAATTTAGTGTTTTTTAATTAAAAATTATAATAATAAACATTTTAGAATCCACCTATTTTCTATGGTTTTGAGGTTCTAATGGTTTTAAAATTGTTTATAATTTGAACTTTATAATTTAAAAAAATAAGTAATTTTAACTGGTCTACTCAAATTGAATTTAAATTAAATTAAATTAAAAAATAGGGATCAAGAAAGTATTTATTAACCAAATATGTCCCTAAAATATTTTTAAAACAATTTTTATCCATTAGAACAGTTTACCACGTAGAGTTAGAAGTATCCACACCAGTATGAAAACTATGAAGAGTC
Source organism: Methanobacterium aggregans (assembly GCF_017874455.1). Taxonomy (NCBI): domain Archaea; kingdom Methanobacteriati; phylum Methanobacteriota; class Methanobacteria; order Methanobacteriales; family Methanobacteriaceae; genus Methanobacterium; species Methanobacterium aggregans. Next base: position 315,464 of record NZ_JAGGLN010000002.1, read on the forward strand.
CGTAAAGGATTTTTCGTGTTTTGGCAACTTTCTTCTGGTTTTCAGCTGCAATCTGTTCGCAATCCTGTGAGCAGTACCTCTCAGATAGTGGTACTGGCTTTCCACATACAGGACAATGTTTGTGTTGCTCCACCATATTTACACCTCTTATTTTGTAATTTAAATTTTAATAGCTTTTTAAATAGTAGTTTTGATTGGATTTATTTTTGATATTTGATAGCAAGTAGGGATTTAGATCTTTATCCTCATGTTCTACTCTTGGGATACAATGCGCGTTCCTATCTTCTGGGTCAAAGCCCTTTGAATGTTCTGGGCATCGTTACCATTCACTATTACAGTGTTTATTGCTGATCGTTTGATGATCTGTATAGCTGTTGTGTCGAAAAACTCATAGGTCCCTGCCTTGATTTCATTGCTGCTCATGAGTTCCATCATCCTTGAGGGTGTTACCTCAGTGAACATCTGGGCATCTGGGTACTTGTTGGGATCCTTGTTGTAGAGTCCATCCACAGAGGTTGCATTCACGAGTATGTCTGCATTAACGAACTCTGCAAGAATACTTCCAACTGCATCAGTACTGTGTGCCGGCTCTGTTCCACCCATAACAACAATTTTACCAGAGCTTGAAAATTCCATGGCTTCCCTGAAGTTATGAGGGACAGAAGGATAAGCATATTCACCCAAGGCCATTATGAGGAGTCTTGCATTGAGCCGGGTCACATCTATACCCACATCATCACAAAGAGCCTCAGATACTCCCAGACCTCTCGCTATTCCTATATAATCCCGGGCTGTCTTACCTCCACCAACAACCACGAATACTTCGTTTTCTGCTGCCATTTCCTTTAGAACATCAGCATAATCCTTAAATCTTCTGTAATCATGATCCTTTATTATTATTGATCCGCCTACTGTTATGACTATTCGCATCTCATCACCATCAAAGATAATGTTAAATCTAATACAATATAAGGCTGTTTTTTTTGTAAACTTTTATTTAATTTTTTATGATTTTTTAGCACAATCATATTACATGTATTGTAAAACTGTTATGTCCGTAGTTTCATTTTTTTAATTTAAAAAAAAATCATACTGCTTTATATTATACCTACCTTAAAAACAAATACAGAATTCTACTTATTTTAAAAATAGATGGAAAAAATATAGTGATTGTATTGTGAGCACTGATAATATGGTTGATATAAATAATTATGTGATAGATCTTAAAGAAAAAGACCTTAACATAGAAAAAATTGGAGGCAAAGCCTTAAATTTGGCCAAAATGTCATCATCAGGTTTTAATATTCCCTCAGCATTTATTGTTTCAGTAGATGCCTACGATTTTTTTATTAAAAAGGAATTAACAGGTAAAATATCTGAAATTCTTAATTCTATTGATTTTGACAACGAGGATTCTATCTCTCATGGTTGTTCTTCCATTCGAAGCCTAATAAAATCAGAGGAATTACCTTCAGATCTGTTTTTGGAAATCCATAATAAGATAATTAATCTCCCTGAGGGATATTATGCCGTAAGATCATCAGCAGTAGCTGAAGATCTGGCAGATGCCAGTTTTGCAGGGCAACTGGATAGTTTTCTTTATATAAAAAATGAGGATATCCTGGAAAACATTGTTGATTGCTGGGCATCTTACTGGAATGATCGTGCCGTAAAGTACAGGCATGATTCTTCCATAGGACATTTAGACACCGAAATGACCGCTGCTGGAATAGCTGTACTGGTACAGAAAATGGTCAATGCTGATATCAGTGGAGTGACCTTCACAGCTAATCCAGTTAATGGAAATAACCACATTGTTATTGAGTCCACCTGGGGTCTGGGTGAATCTATTGCCTCTGGAATAGTCACCCCAGATATTTTTGTTTTAAGTAGGGATGGAAGTATTGTTGAAAAAAACATTAAAACAAAAAACCAAGGATATTTCCTTAGAAACTGTGAAAACACTTTAATTTCTATCAAAGAAGAGTATAGGAACAAATCAAGCCTCAATGAAAAAATCCTTAAAAAAATACTGGAAACCGGAATAGAACTTGAAAACCTTTTTGGTGTAGCTCAGGATATTGAATGGGCAATAGAATATGAGAGTAATGGATCAAATAAGGATGGAAAGTTAAATAAAAATGAAACAAAATCCCCGAATATCTATATCCTTCAATCCAGACCAGTAACTACCCTTACAGATGACTCTGAAAAAGATGATATCTTATGGACCCGAGCTTATGGAGATGAGTACTGGGCTGATGCCACAACACCTCTGTTTTATGATGTCATGGGGAAAATGCTCACAGATTATGTTAATCATGAAGGTGCCCGGATAATGGGGTACAAAGAAATAACTGACACCAAACTCTTAAAACTCCACAAATCCAGGGTTTATTTTAATAGCTGGGTTTTAGAAAAAACTTTTTCATATTATCCCAAATTTGCCAGATCTAAAGAGTTGTTAAATTATTTCCCATTAGAAGATCAGGAAAGAATATCACAATATCCCTCCATATTACATAAAACCTTACTTTCACAGATTTTAGTAGCCATTCGAGACCCGGATGGAATGATGCACAGAACAGACAAGGCATATAGAAAATGGGCCAAAAAATTCATGGAAAAGTGTGCATATTTCGACAAAACTGATTTAACTGTCTTAAGTGACGCTGAATTATCATTACTTTATAATGATATCGAAACATCCGGTATTAAACACTATCAATTAATAAGATACGGTATGGTTTCTCATTCCATAGCAACCAACTTAATGATCAAAAACTGGCTGGTGAAATGGTTAGATGATAATGATGGTTCCCTTTATGCAGGCTTAATTTCAGGTTTAGAGGATAATAAAACCGTGGAAATGAATATCAAGTTTTCGGATTTGGCTAAAATCATAAGAGAAAACCAGGATTTATTGGCAAAAATAAATTCCATCAACGATTTAAGTTCTTTAAACGAAACAGAGATCAATGAATTAATTGATTCTAATTTAAATTTTAAAAAAGATTTTGAGTTATTTATCCAGAATTATGGACACCGCTCCAATACCCGTGAAATATTATATCCTCGATGGAGGGAAGATAAATCTTATGTCTTAGAAGTTATTAAACTACTATCTTCTTCTGATTTAGATTTAAGAAAAAAAGAAGTAGAAAGTCGTGAAAATAGATTTAAAACCGAGAAAGAAGTTTTTCAGAGAATAAAAAAACAAAAAGGCGGGTTTTTCAAGGCAAAACTATTTGGAGTGGTGCTTAATTTAGCTCAAACATATTTAACCTTCCGTGAAAATCAAAGATTTTATTTAGATCACCTGCTTTTCCGTCAAAGATTGATGTTACAGGAGATGGGAAGGAGGTTAATGATAAAAAATATTGTTGATGAAACAGGTGATGTTTTCTTCCTCTATGAAAAAGAATTATTCAATTTTTTTAATATTAACCCTTCAAAGGTAGAATTAAATGAAAAGATTCCATTATTACCAGATAAAATTCTAAAAAGAAAAAAAGAGTTTTATAGATATAAATCTTCACTTCCACCAAAGTTCTTAAAAAACGGGATTGAATTTGATGATACTGTTATGGAATATGGTAAAAATGCAATTTATGGTGCTGCAGCCAGTCCTGGAATATTCAAAGGTGTAGTCAGAGTGGTAGAATCTATTGAAGAATTATCCCATCTGGAAGATAATGAAATTCTCATAACCAGTAACACAGATCCTGCCTGGACCGCAGTATTTTCAAAGATAGGGGGCCTTATCACCGAAACTGGAGGAATATTATCCCATGGTGCGGTAATTTCCCGTGAATATAGGATACCTGCTGTAACTGCTGTTAAAGGAGCTACTGAACTTTTTAAAACAGGTGAAGAGTTAGTTATAGATGGTAATGAAGGAGTTGTATATAAAAAAGAATAAGGCACGTGGTGATCATATGGATTTTAATTTAGAAACACTAAAAAAACATGAAGAATGGAATGAAAGCTATTATTTTAATTTTCATGACAGAAAAAATGATTTAACTGCTTTTATGCGCATAGGAAACAAGGTTAATAAAAATGAAAAATCAATGTTCTTCTATTTAATGTCCCCCACAATCACCGCTGGAATTAAATTAGAAACTCCCTGTGATGATAAACCATTGAATATCGCAGGTTTAGGTTATCATGAGCTTGAACCTGGAAAATGGAAACTTAAATATGATGGCCCAATTTTTAATCCATTAGATAAAACTGAATTTAGAGTTAAAATGGATGTGACCTGGGAATCTTTAAACCCCATCATGAATTATGTTGATTGTGTTGATGAAAAACAGGTAGAATTATCATCTAATGTGGCATCGGAGCATTATGAACAGTTTGGAAAAGCTGCTGGAAAAGTTGAAATTAATGATGAAACATTTGAAATTGAAGCACTGGGTGAAAGAGATTTAAGCCGCGGAATAAGGGCATGGGGATCTCCTAAGATGTGGATGTGGATTAACTCCGAGTTTTCCAATGCCGAAGCTTTTAACATAACCAAACTTTCCGTTGATGAAGGGGATATAGATGCAGGATATTTCTATACAGGTTCAGTTAATGAACCACTGGTAAAATCGGATATAAGTCTAGAATTTAATAATGGAATCCCCTCTAAGTTTTCAATGAACTTATTTGACAAAAAAGGTTCTGAATATTCAGTTACTGGCGAAGTAGTTCGATTTGGAATGATTCCAGTTGATGAAAAGATGATTCTCATAGAAACCCTTTCCAAATATAACTGGGATGGAAAAGAAGGGCATGGTATAGCGGAGTTTTTAGTTCCTAAACCATAATGACGAATTGCGGGTCCTGAATAGCTGAAATTGTTGGAAACCTAAACCTAGGATCAAAATAGATATCATAGTTAAACTAATATCTAACTTCCATTTAGAGGTGTTACATGGTTTGGAATTGTAGACCATACATAATATAAAGTTTGGATACCAATAGATAATTAAGTTAAAGTACAAGTTATAACTTAAGAATTATTCTATACTAAAATTTTTAAAATACGATTTTAAGTTAACTAGAATGATTGAAACTGATCTGTTAAATCTAAAGGGATACCGCAGAGTAATAACAGATTGAACAATATCAACAATGATTTCAAGTTTTTAGGAGTGATAAAGTGACTGAAGTATCCTCAAAGGAATTGTACGAGGTTAAAAGAACCCTTAAAGAGCTTTCAGATAAGAAAGGTAGGGGAACAGAACTTGTTTCAGTTTATATACCACCAGACCGTCAGATAAGTGATGTTGTAAAGCACATGCGTGAGGAGTTAAGCCAGAGCGCCAACATCAAAAGTAAACAGACAAAGAAGAATGTTCAGTCTGCAATTGAGGTTATAATGCAGAGAATGAAACTCTTCCCACGCCCACCTGCGAAGGGACTTGTTCTTTTCGTTGGAATGATCCCAAGGGGAGGTCCTGGGACTGAGAAAATGGAAACCTACATGTTTGAACCACCAGAACCTGTGCAGACCTACATCTACCACTGTAACTCAGAGTTCTTCCTGGAACCCCTTCAGGAGATAATCGAGGACAAGGAAGTTTATGGTCTTGCAGTTATAGACCGTAAAGAAGCAACAATAGCCCTTCTTCGAGGTAAAAGGATCGATATTGTTAAACACCTTACAAGTGGTGTGCCCGGTAAACACAAAGCAGGTGGTCAGTCACAGAGAAGGTTTGACCGTTTGATAGACCTTGCAGCCCACGAGTTCAAGAAGAGAATTGGAGAACATATGAACGAAGCATTTTTAGGCGTTCCAGAACTTAAGGGTGTTATAGTGGGAGGCCCCGGCCATACCAAGGAAGAGTTCGTTGAGGGAGACTACCTGCACTACGAGATAAAAAACAATATAATAACAACTGTGGACACCTCCTACACCGGTGAATTTGGTATCAGAGAGGTTATTGACAAATCCATGGATGTTCTGGATGAAATTGGTGTCATGAAGGAGAAGAAACTCGTTCAAAAATTTTTAGGTGAACTGGTTGATGATAACGGCCTTGCATCCTACGGTGAAGCTGAAGTCAGGCGAAACCTCAAGATGGGTGCTGTTGAAGTCCTTCTACTATCTGAAGACCTTAAATCCAAAAGGTTGACCTATGAATGTCAGTCCTGCGGACATACCCAGGATAAAACAGTTAAAAAAGCTGTTGAAGAGGAGGATAAAACATGCCCTAAATGTAACGAGAAAATGAAAGTTTCTGAAAGCAGGGATGTTATTGATGACTTCGTTGAAATGGCTGAAGAAGTTGGATCTAATGTTGAGATAATTTCAACAGAAACTGAAGAAGGAATGCAACTTATGAAAGCATTCGGAGGAATTGGTGCCATATTAAGGTACAGAATGTGATTAAAACTCCCTTATTCTTCTTCTGTAGAAAATAGTTCTATCTTCTTCTGTAGAATTTTTTATAAATTATTTTTTTTATTTTGGAAGTTTTTTATTCTTTCTTAAATTAAAGGAAAGTAAAGCAGAAAAAAATATTAGAATTTAAATAAAAATTTAAATATTTATTTTAAATTTAGAAAATATAAAAGAAGTTTAAAAGGGTTTGAAACCTATTAAAAATTTATCCTAACCTGCTTACCCGGATCAGGGATTCCACAGGAACACCTTCAACTTCAGATATTCCCTTTTTATCGATTAGGACAACTGCTGCAAGGGGCTCTGCCCCCACGTCTTTGAAGATCTTTATGGCTTCCCCTATGGTCCTGCCACTTGTTATAACATCATCAACTATAACAACTTTTCTGCCCTCTACAGATGCGAAGTTGCTGCTTACAGCTCCTTTAGCGTCTTCTTCCATTTTTCTGTGTTTTATTGGGTGGAAAACAGATATGTCTGCATCTATTATCTCTGCCATCATGGTTGCAAAGGGTATTCCACTGACAGTTATTCCCACTATAACTTCGGGTTCCCCGTACTGGAGTGCCATATCCACCATGGCTGCTGAAACATATTTCATACGAAAAGAACTGCCTCCAAGACTTTTCCAATTTATTGCAAAATCTAAAGGTGCTGCTCCCTCACTCTCAGCTTTTTTACCGGTTCCCTGCAGTATTAGCCATCTTGCTGTATCCTTTGATACGTTGAGATCATCAGCTATTTCTCCTGTTGTAAAACCTCTATTTCTAAGTTCGTGGGCTTTTTTTATGAGTTTTTCATTCATAGGTCACCAAATCCTTCAGTCAATCCATTCACCCCTACAAGATCACGGGATGAACACTAAAAGCATCGCCATAAACACTAACATTCATTCATGTTCACAGGTATTTTATGTTTAGCAGATTTCATAGCTGCTAAAACCACTTTAAGGGCGTGTATACCATCTTCTCCTGTGATCCTTGGTTCTTCATCATTTGTAACTGCAGATAAAAATGAACCGAGTTCCTCTTTAAGGGGTTCTTTATGGTCAACTTTAACCTTCTGGGCATTTTTTCCGTAGACTTTAACTGTCTGGTCCACGTAATCAATGGATATTATCCCATCAACACCAGTTATATCCAGCTGTCGTTTTTTATAGGGCGTTAACCAGTTAGTTTCCAGAATACCTATAACTCCATTCTCAAATTTCATCATGATCTCTGCATGATCCTCATATTCACATTTTTCAAGTTTACTGCCCATATTAGCGTAAACATTTGATGCTGGACTGTCCAGAAGGTAGAACATAATATCCACTTCATGTATGGCAAGGTCTATTGTGACTCCAACATCCTTTATCCTTGGGGGAAATGGTCCAAGTCTCTTTGCAGAAGCAGAAACAAGATCACCTATTGCCCCTGCATCTATGAGTTTTTTAGCCTCAAGAACTGCCGGGTTGAATCTTTCAACGTGCCCAGTTGCAAGTTTAACCCCTGCATCATGAGCAGCCTCAACCATTTCCTTTGCCTCATCCAATGTGAATGCAATGGGCTTTTCAACCAGAACATTTTTTCCATGTTCTATTGCACTCATAACAACTTCGTAATGGTACGTGGTAGGTACACAAACACTGACTACCTCTATTTCAGGCATTTTAAGAATATTATCATAATCAACAAAACCCACAGTGTTAAATTCCTTGGAAACCTCTGTCATAGTTCCCTTCACAACATCTGAAACAGCCATTAGATTTGCATTCTGAAGTTCAGAATAAACCCTCACATGGTTGTAGCCCATTGCACCAACACCAATAACACCAACATTAACCTTACTCAAACATAATCCTCCATCATACGCTTTGCAACTTCAACACCCAACTCACGGGCGTTAGCTGCAGAACCTTGTAAATTAACCTTTGAAAGGACTTCTCCTTCCTTTGTAAGTAGAATACTTTGAAGATCCAGTAAATCTCCATTCGTTCTTGCAGAAACTCCAAGGGGCCATTGACATCCAACCCCAAGTTCTTCAAGAACTGTTTTCTCAGCAATAACCTCATTTTCAGATTGTGAATGATTTAACTTCCGTAAAACATCCCTTTTATCAGTATCACCTCTTGCAACAACTGCAAGAGCTCCCTGACCTGCTGCAGGGGTGAAATATTCTATGGGAAAAATTTCCTTGATATGCTCTTGAAGACCAAGTCTCTTTAAACCTGCTTCAGCCATTATAGTTGCATGGTAATCTCCATGAATTACCTTCTTAACCCTGGTATCTATATTTCCCCTTATGGGTTTTATGTTAAAATTTTTTTCATGATAACTGCAGAAGGCTTCTCTCCTAAGACTGCTGGTTCCAATCTCTGCACCTTCAGGCAGCTCATCCCAGGAATACTTTGATATGAGAACTTCTCGTGGAGATTCTCTCCTTGGAACTGCAATTATTTCAAGACCATCTGCAAGTTCCGTTGGAAGGTCTTTAAAGCTGTGAACTGCAAAATCAACTTCTCCCTCCAGAACTGCTTTGTCAAGCTCCTTTGTGAATATTCCCTTTGCATCGATGTTGTAAAGTTGAGAATCCTTTATTTTATCTCCGGTTGTTTTGATTAAATTTACCTTTACTTCTTCATCTGTTATTTTAGATAATGAACTGATTATACTTTTTGTCTGGACAACTGCAAGACTGCTTCCCCGAGTACCAACGTTCAAATAATCATCTCCGTGAGTTAGGGGTCTATTTAATTCCCTCAAATAATCTGATAATTACTGATCCAATAATTAAGGAGATTCATAGTTACTTAAAACTTCAATAAAAGTTTCATGAATTCATAAAAATCCGCTTAATAAATATTAATTTTGATTGTTAATTCCCTAAAATCCTTATTCAATGGTTTCTTATGATCTTTAATAAATGTTGCCATGGGTAATCTGCAGCCCCATAAAAAAAACCATATCTACCTTCTCTCCACATCTGAATAATTGGATCTGTAAACAACAAGAACATTCCCAGAACCTGTGAAAAGAGCATGTTTCAATGCATCATCCAAAGTCTTTTTAAAGGTAAAATCCCGGTTTATAAGATTTTTAACATTCTTTCCAAGATCATCGACGAATATAAGATCTGTACGGGGATCCAATCTGTTCAAAACAAAAGATACTGCTTTTTCATCTATTTCTTCACAGGTAACTCCATACTTACCTCCGAAAACCACTGCCGAACCATTATCCTCATCTGAAATAGTGCTTAACATATTAACTGCCTTTTTAACAGCTTCAACATTCAATCCCGGATTGATCTCCTCTATAACCCTAACACCATTGTACTCCCTAATGGATGTCCTGCCATTTATGCCTTTAAAAGATTTTAAACCTTTTTTAATATTTTTTACTGGAGTTTCAAGTGTTAAAGCTGTACATACAACTGATAATATATTTTGAAGGTGGTAGGGTGCAGGTGCAAAGGCTGAAACTTCAAAGGATGTGTTAAGAATGTTTTCATTGACAGTTTTTAAATCAGAGACTTCCACTTGAAATACTGTTTCATAAAATCCAAATTCAATGTTGGATGCTTTGACGTTTGCATCCTGATTTAAACTGAATGTATTGGTTTTATCTTGAATATCTGCCATTAATATTCCATTTTGGAGTCCAGGTGATATTCCATTTTTAACCATCATCTCATTGTAAGCTGGGTTTTCTGCTGTTGAGTTTAAGTAAAATGAGTTGAAGGATTCGAAATCACATGCAACCATACGACTTCTGAATATTTGGGACTTTGCATCTGCAGCACAATTTGTTCCGCCAGCAACGGAGTAGTTTTCCACCACGTTGGTTAACACTCCAACATCAGCTAAACCAGTTCCCCCCAGTGAAGTTTCGAATATGCAGATACCCACTTCAAAGGGATTTTCAGATCTTTCAAGAAATTCTTCAAGAAGTTCCCATGCTTCCACTACACTTGCAGGGGTGATGCTTATGTTACCCTTTAATAAATGGCTTTCACCATTTTCAAGAACTTCAACACCTAAACTGCTTAGAACCAGTGGATTTAAATCCTTAAATATTTCTTTAAGCATTGATACTGTGCTGGTTTTCCCCTTAACACCTGTGACTTCAATAACCGGAACATCTATTCTTTTCCTCATGAGAAAGTCAACTGCCTCATGGTGGGTCATGAACCTTGAAACCTTCCCAGTTCCATTACTGCTTTCAGCAGTATCTGAGTCTTCAATGTATAATCCTAAATTACAATGTACCGGTGCAATTACCCATGAATCTTCATCGAGATCCTTTAAAAATTCAATTCCCACGAATTCCACATTTTTATTTCTTAAGGAGGTTTTAACATCTTCTTTCAGGGTTTGGTAAATGTCCCATGCGTACACATGAAACCCTGGAATTTCTGTAAACTGTGATGCAATCACTGTGCCTCCATGGGTCATGTCCACAATCAATACTTTCATGAACTTATTCCGCCCTTCGTGAGCTTTTCACGTACTTTTCTGTAGAAATCAGTTGTGAGTCTTACGAAGTAAGCATTGTTTTCAGCTTTTTTGAAGATTATCTCATCCATGTAGTTTATTTCTTCTTCGAACTGACCATCTATGACGGCTATTGCCTTTTTACCTTCACGTAACAGTTTTACTTTTATAACACTGTCGTTGGATACAACCGTTGGTCTTGCACCCAGTTTGAAGGGACATATTGGCACTATTATAAAGGCACCAACCCTTGGATCAACTATGGGACCTCCTGCAGACATTGAATATGCAGTTGACCCGCTTGGAGTTGCCACTATAAGGCCATCTGCCCGGAGTTCTTCAACAACTTCATCATCAACCTTTATCTCTATGTGCAGCATTTTAGCAGGTTTTCTGGTCATTAAAACAACTTCGTTGAGTGCTGAATGGAGTTCCTTGTTGTGCCATACCTGCAGCTGTGTACGTTCCTCAACAAAATAGTTACCCTTTAAAACTTCTCCTATTGCAGTTAATGCATTTTCAGGATCGATTTCTGTGAGAAACCCAACTGTACCCATGTTTATCCCAAAAAGAGGTATTTTTTTCTTGTTGATAAAGCTCTGGGTTCTGAGTATGGTTCCATCCCCACCAACCGCTATTACCATATCCACATTCATGTCTTCAAGTTCACAGCTTAATTCTTTATACTCTTTGAGTTCATCTGTCAGGGGTGTGTCAATGAATGTTTCAACATCATTTTCTATTAAAAAATCGACTATCTTTTTGCCGAGTTCAACAGCTTCACCAATATCACTACGGGCTACAACTCCTACACGCATTAAATTCCCCCTAATATTCTTATTATATCCTTGTGAATGTTTTGATTACATGATGCAATTATTGAAGTTCTCTCGAGGACGTTCAACTTACCATCAAGTTCTTTACAGCTTTCATCCGTAACTAAACCCTTTGTTTCCTCTATTATTAGTTTTGCAGCAGATACATCCACTATCCTAAGGGTTCCCCTTATATCAATGAATGCGTCGTAGGTTCCATCTGCAACGTAGCAGAGTTCAATTGCAACGGAACCCAGAATTCTCATCCGTCTAACTGCCTTACAAAGGCCGTCTATTTTACCCATATCTGCCCTGTAGATGTATGCCCCAACCGAAGAGGTTGAAATATCCTGGACTGTTGAAGGGGTGAGTTTTTTTCCATTTAAAGTAGCTCCACAACCCTTTACTCCCTCATAAACATCGCCAGTTGCAAAGTTTTGAACGAATCCAAGTTCAATGTCCTTGATTGTGAGGTTATCTGTTCCTCCAGTACTGGGGTCCCTAAATGGGGAGGATTTAAGTTCTGATTGTGTTGATTTTATTGTTTTAGACTCTTTGGATGCATCTGCAACTGCAACTGATATTCCATAGGCAGGTATGTTTTTTATGGCATTGCTTGTACCATCAAGGGGGTCAACAACAAAAACAACTTCAGAAGCACCTTCTCCAATTTTAAGTTCACCTATCTCCTCACTTATCAAAGTTACAGGCCTTCCAGTAGCTTCTAAAATTTCAACCACCTTATTTTCTGCAGCTATATCAATTAATTTTGTTGGAGTGCCATCTGCACCCATTTTAACTATTTCCCCACCTTTTTTAGTACCTACCAATGGAGAAATAACTTCTGAAGCTTCATGCATCATATCCAGTGATACATCACTCCAGAACTTGATATCTTTTTCATTCATTATTATTACCCCGTTAAAGTTTTTAGGTATAAAACACACTGCAAATCCCCATTTAAACAACTTTTATCATGGAATGTTATTTCAGGTAAACAACGGATGCAACCACTGCACCTTGCTTTTTAACTCTATGACTTTCATGTGCCATTAGTATTTCCTTTATCTCAAGACCTCTGATGTCCATCATGTATCGAACCATCTCTTCTGCTTCTTTTTTTACATCTTCTACGTCCCTGTTGACACCAGAACTCTCCACAACACATCCAAAATCATCAGACGTTGCAAGGGCCACAGCAGCAGATATGAGATCACCCTCGTTATCTGATGAAGCATAGGAAAGAACACAGTTCACCATTTCCCCTGCAGGAAATTCTGGGAGTTCAACTACTTTGGTACCTGCAGGAAGTATGCTTGAAACTTTTATGAGATTTATATCGCCTATTCCCGCATCTAAAAGTGCATTATCAAATGCATTGAGTTTTGTTGGGCCTTCTGCCCTTCCGGAGGTTATTGAAACTTTCATTTGTATCACTTGATTGACCATTGGCTATGCTTCAAGCATATTTTAATGGCTTGGTAACTTAAAAACTTAAATATTGAAAAAAATATACGTAAATCTATACCTATTCTATATCAAGGAGTATCTATAATAACTTTGCATGTATAAACATAACAGAGGTACATCCTATTGATGGAACATTGGTTGTTTTACGTTTTCAGAAATTTGAACCTAAACAAGGATTCAATCTAATTGAATGTAAAATATGTCTTAATATATCTTAATTGTTCTTGATTAAGAATTAAGAAGATTACACTGGAGGTAAATAATATGTCAAAGAAGGTAGTGGAAGTTAAAACCTTAAAAGTCGGTAAATATGTAATATTAGGTGATGAAGCATCAAAAATCACACACATACAGACATCATCCCCTGGAAAACACGGTGCTGCAAAGGCAAGGATTGAAGCAGTTGGAGTATTCGACAACCAGAAAAGAAGCCTGGTCAAACCTGTTGACGCAAAGATAGACATTCCAATGATAGACAAACGTGCAGCTCAGGTTCTTGCTTTAATGGGAAGCGATGTTCAGCTTATGGATCTTGAAACCTATGAAACATTTGAGCTGCCTATCCCTGATGAACTAAAAGATAAGCTCATAGAAGGTGTTGAAGCCGATTATATCGTTGCAATGGGCAACATGAAGCTCATGAGAGTAAAAGGGTAAGTGGTTACCAACCAAATAACTACTTCCTCCTTGGGATCATCTGAAGGTATGATAAATGCTTTTTTATACAGAAAGTCCATTAAAATTTGCTTTTTCAAGAGAAGCTAATGATTTTAATTACAATGCCCTTGAAAAATCCGTAGATGATCCGCAGAAACCCGTGTTCGGTATTGTAGGTGTGCCCTTTGACAGCACAACAACCTACAAACCAGGCGCAAGGTTCGGTCCTCGATTCGTGAGGGAAGCATCTTACAACTTTGAAAGGTACAACTTCATTTTAAATAAAAATCTCGATGCTGAAGTCTACGATCTAGGGGATGTTGAAGTTGTCCATGGAAACTTCCAAAAAACTTCCAAAAACGTTGAATCAACCATTTCAGAAATTCTTGACATGGAAATGGTTCCAGTGACAATTGGAGGCGAACACAGCATAAGTTACAGTGTTTTGAAAGCCATTGCAAATGAAGACGTGACTGTTATACATTTCGATGCCCACTGTGACCTCATAGACAGGTACATGGATGAAAAATATTCCCATGCAACTGTTATGCGGAGAATATTCGATTTGAATCCAAGGGAGATCATCCAGATAGGTGTGAGATCTGCTTCAGAGGAAGAAGCATTCTTAGCATCAAAAGAGGTTATCAAACAGTTCAAACCCAATGAAGTTAGAAATAATCTTGATGCCGTTGAAAGGGTCATAAAATCTGTTGATGGGCCAGTATACGTGAGCCTGGACCTGGACGTTCTAGACCCTGCCTACGCACCATCTGTTGGAACACCTGCACCCTGCGGTCTGAACCCCCATGAACTTGAAAGACTCATATTCAGCTTAAAAAATAAGGATATTATTGGATTTGACCTTGTTGAAGTTTCATCAACACAAATGGGAGATATAACTTCAATAAACGGTGCAAAAGCCATATACGACTTTTTATGTTTGAACTGAATTTTCTCTGAAAAAATGATCTGAGAAAAATTGAGTAACTTGAATGATCTCGCTTTTTTAGCTTTTCTTTTATTTATGGTTAATTCAACCAAAATTTAATATCATACATCGGATACAGATATAAGAATCTAATTACTAAAAGCCATGAAAAAAGGATGGATTAAAAATTTGATGTAAAATTCCATTTAAACCTTATTTCTTGCTTTACATTATTCATTGAAAAAATAAGTTTAAAAATAATTAATAATTAAGATAAATAATAATTGAAGTACTTAAAAACAGTTGATTAAAAATTTGAAGGTGGATAACTATGTACACAAGAGAAGTCACACTTTCCGGCCATATAATAGACTCCCTGGCCCTTCCAAAAACCCTGGATCTCATAATGGATAAGGGGGGAGACTTCAAAATACTGGAATTTGAAGTGGGTAAACGAAAAAAAGATTCAAGTACTGCACGTATACGTGTTGCAGCAGAAAGCGAGTCTCTTCTCGGAGAAATACTCGATGAACTCAGTGAAATTGGTGCACTTGTTGTAGAAATAAAGGAAGTTCAGTTTTTAAGATCCGAGAAAGATAAAACACTTCCACCTGATTTTTATTCAACAACCCACCATCCAACCTACATACATTGTGAAGGCGAGTGGATACCTGTGGAAGACATAGAAATGGACTGCATGATAGTTTTCAACCCTGAAACAAAAAGTGCGTTCTGCAAGCCAATTGGACGGATCAGGAAAGGAGATCTGGTTGTTGTTGGAAGGGAAGGTATAAAGGTTGTACCTCCAGAAAGGCCAAGGGGTAAAAAAGGTGTCTTCGAATTCATGTCAAGTGAAGCATCCTCTGAAAAGCCAATAAAGTCCACAGTGCGAAAGATAGCATCTGAAATAAAGGAAATAAAACGGAACAATGGCAAAATAGCAGTTGTTGCAGGACCTGCAGTTGTTCACACTGGCTCAGCACCGGTACTGGCCCAGATGATAAAGGATGGAATTGTTGATGTGATCTTTGCAGGTAACGCCCTTGCAACCCATGATATAGAAAGTGCACTCTACGGCACATCCCTTGGAATATGTGTGAAAAGTGGTGAAGCCACTGTAAGAGGACATAAACACCATATATATGCAATAAACGAAATAAATAAGGCAGGATCCATAAGGGAAGCTGTTGAAAGTGGTGTTCTTAAAAAGGGAATAATGTACGAATGTATAAAAAATAACGCACCCTATGTTCTTGCAGGTTCCATAAGGGACGATGGTCCACTTCCTGATGTCATAACAGATGTTATCGATGCTCAGGATGAGATGAGAAAGTACGTGAAGGACGTGGATATGGTTATAATGATCTCAACCATGCTACACTCCATAGCAGTTGGAAATATCCTCCCATCACACGTTAAAAGTATATGTGTGGATATAAACCCCGCAACAGTTACAAAACTCGCAGACAGGGGGAGTGCTCAGGTTGTAGGTATTGTAACGGATGTTGGAGCCTTTCTGCCAATGCTCAATGAGGAATTGAAAAGGGATTAAGGGGATTTAAAACCTTAATTCCCAAACCTCAAAAAGATAATTTGGTTCTATTTTTTTAGCTTTTTTTTAATTTTTCAAGTTTATTGTAACTTCGATACACAGGGGACGTTACATCTCCTTAAAGGTAATTTCCCCTTATATTCTGAAATTATTTCAATAAAACAATTTTTAAGTTACTTCAATTTAATCTGTGCATTTCATAGCTCCTTTTAAATGTATCCTGGAATTTAAGATTGTATCAACTAATAAAAATTATTAAAAATTATCAGTAGAAACTCGATTTAATTATATAAATTGAGGGTAAATTAAACAATAATTCAAAAAAAAAGTTTGAACCTTCTCCCACCTATTAAAATTTAATCAAATAAAGGGCATGACACTATCATTAATCCATTAAATGGAGCTAAAAAAATGATCAAAGGCAATATGTTAAATGTATTCACTGAAGAGATATATCCTGCAGAGTTAAAAGTTAAAAATGGAATCATAACCTGTGTAAAACCTGTAAAAAAAAGCTTTGACAATATAATTATTCCAGGCCTCATAGATGCTCATATACACATCGAAAGCTCCATGCTCACACCTTCACGCTTTGCAGAGACAGTTGTGCCCCATGGAACCACTGCAGTTGTTTCAGATCCCCATGAAATTGCAAATACCATGGGTCTTGACGGGATCCAGTACATGATGGATGATGCAGCCAACGTTCCCCTTAAAACATACTTCACAGCCCCATCATGCGTCCCCGCAACCTCCTTTGAAACATCCGGTGCCATAATCGGCCCAGAAGAAGTTGAAAAACTCCTTAAAATGGATGGTATCGTTGCCCTTGGTGAGATGATGAACTTTCCAGGGGTTTTAAATGAAGACCCCCATGTTCTTGGAAAGATAGATGCTGCAAAAAGGTTCAAAAAACCTGTTGATGGTCATGCACCCCTGTTATCCGGTTCAGAACTCTGTAAATATGTTAGTTCCGGAATATCAACAGAACATGAGTGCACAGAGATTGGTGAAGCCCTTGAGAAGAAACGATTGGGTATGAAGCTCATGCTGCGTGAAGGTTCATCAGCAAAGAACCTCAAGGACCTCTTCACTGCAGGGGGCGAATTCATTGTATCCGATGACAAGCACCCAGAAGACCTGCAGATGGGACATGTGGATGTTATGATTCGGAATGCTGTGGAATATGGAGTTGATCCAGTTGAAGCAGTTAAAATGGTCACACTAAACCCTTCAAATCATTACGGCCTTAATTCAGGATCCATATCCCATGGAAAACCTGCAGATCTTGTTTTTGTGGATGATCTTGAGAACTTCAAGGTTGAAAGGGTTTTCATAAATGGAGAACTCGTTGCAGAGGAAGGTAAACCACTCTTCAAAGTCAAACCCCTTGATATTAAGGGCACATTCAACTTTAAACCTAAAACAGCCCAGGATTTTCAGGTTAAATCAATACAGAATAATGTTAAAGAAACAGTCAGGGTGATCGAGGTTCTGGAGGGTCAGCTTTTAACCCTTGAATCTGAAGCCATTTTAAACGCACCCAAGGGATCCATAGAGGCTGATGTAACAAATGACATCCTTAAAATTGCGGTTGTAGAACGTTATGGGCATAACAGAATCTCGAATGCATTTGTAAAGGGTTTTGACCTTAAAAAAGGAGCTATTGCATCCAGTGTTGCCCATGATTCCCACAACATAGTGGTTGTTGGAACAACAAGCCATGACATGGCAGAAGCTGTTAACAAACTTTTAAAAATTAATGGAGGCATTGTAGCTACTGCAGATGGTGAATTTTCAGTTTTAAATCTTCCAATAGCTGGTTTAATGAGTAAAAGCCCTGTTGATGAAGTTGCAGATAAATTGAATGAACTTCATGGTTTTGTAAGGAATATGGGTTCCAAGCTGAAATCCCCCTTTATGACCATGTCCTTCATGGCACTGCTTGTAATTCCAAAGCTTAAAATAAGTGATCAGGGATTGTTCAATGTTGAAACCTTTGAATTCGTTGATGTTGTTAAGAAGGATTAAGAAGGTTCTAAAGGGAAGGTTGTCTGAAAATAATTATAAAAATAGATTTGAAAAACTTTAAAAAATATTAAAAATGCCTTAAAATGGATTAAATTTAAAATAGGTCCAATTCATGTAGTATTACTCGTACTTGCTGAATGCATCTGAAATTCTCTTCATAGCCCGTTTATGTTCCAAACCACCTACCTTGTTCACTATCCGTGAGATCTCCCTCATACGGTGGCGGTAAAGTTTCTCCATATCCCCTGAAACCATTTCCATCCGTGTGAGATAAACAAGTGCTTCTATAACTCCATAAATTGCCCTGTTCAATGGTTCAACATGATCTTTTTTCTTCACAATTTCCTGAACCTTCGCATTGATCACAGTGGTTGTGGAAACCCCGAACTGGTCTTCCCTCTCAACATCACGCATACGCAGAACTTCCACCACCAAAAATGCATCTGTCCCCTTTATATAGTAACCATTATCAAAATGCTCAAAAGATTCTTGAGAAGGATTTCCCAGGGTTGATTCCACAAAAACCATTGGATCTTTGGTTATGTTAACAAGGAATTTTTCTTCCCTTTTTACGTTCATCACAGTTTGGGATCCCTGGTGCAGGTACAGTACAACCTCATTTTCATTCTTACAGATGACACCCATTGGGGCTGCATTAGGTGTTCCATCCTCGTTTCTTGTGGTCACAACTGTCTCGTAGAGAAGACCCCTTTCCATTCCAACAGATTCCAGGTTCAACAAAATTCAGCCACCTTTTTTTTAGTTATGAAATTTATCTTTGCAAATCTTTACATAGCCTGTATGGATGTGGGTCACCAAGAGACCTGAGACTGTCAGTTTCAAGGTCACCTTATTTTTTAAGGACGTAACCCTCAAGATTTCCATTGATTATGCAGTCAAATTCAATTTCCTTGTCCCACCCTGCGTTCTGGAACATCCTGTTGTAACAGAGACCCAGGAGTTTTCCATCCTTTTTGAGTATCTTGGAAACCATTGCATTCACATCTTCTGGTTTTATATTCGCCTTTGGAAGTGTTAATCCCCCAAGAATAGCCACAACATCTGCATGAGGATCTGCATCCCCTGAAAACTGCATTCCTTGAGGTGTTAGTTCTACCTTACGTGCCGTGCTCAGATCTAGGCCAGTTACAAATACAGATTCCTTGTCCCTTACAGCATAGGCAAAAAGCTCTGCAAATGGGCTGCAAACACCGGACATTCCTGCAAATGTGATTTTCTGGGCTTCAGCCACTTCTTCCTTAAATGCTAAGATGTTCTCTGTAATTCCACTAAATTCCTTTACCTTCCTCATTGTATCGCCTTGATCCTTATTTGAATCAAAGGTTTATATTAATGGTTGGGTTAATATTGAGGGGCAACCATCTCAAATTTGAAAGGTAAAAAGAATTTTGTTAGTTAGGATTATCCATTATGATTTTAAATCTTCTAAAATTTGGTGGAAATAATAAAATGAGGTAAGATAAATGGTATGAAGCTTGAGGATTCAGAAGTTATTCGAAGCCCCTTTCATTATTATATAGATTATGTAAGCAATTATAAGAATTATTATAACTGGTAAAAGCCATATCAGAAGATAAAAAACTGCAACAGCCAGTACAATAGCCACTATTATATATGCAATTTCTCTAAGCTCCATGTTCTTTTCTAAGTGGTGGCGATACATAAATATATTTCTATAAAAAATCTATATTCCTATAAAAAAATAAGATCGATCCATTCAGAACACAGCTTAGATTAACTCTTAAATCAATTGATCAAAACCAAGGGATGGATCATGAAAATAAGAATTTTTACAATGTTCCTATGGAAACTGAAACAAATTAAGTAAATAATGTTTCAAAGGGACATAATACATTAATTACAGGATTAAAATAATTAAATCAAAATAAGGAGAGTTTATATGAAGATATTGGTTGTTAACAATCACGGACAGTACAATCACAGAATTTACAGGACTCTGCACTACCTCAAGATACCTGCAGAGATGATACCCAACACAACAACTTTAGATGAAATAAAGGAAAAAGAAGCTGCAGGAATAGTTTTAGGTGGTGGCCCATCCATTGAAAGGGCAGGAAACTGTGCAGAGTACATCAAAAATCTGGATATTCCCATACTTGGAATATGTCTGGGTCACCAGATCATAGCACAAACCTACGGTGGAGAAATAGGTGCTGCGGGTGTTGAAAGCTATGCCAAAATTAAACTGGATATAATCGATGAAAATGAGATTTTCAAGGGACTTGGACCTGAAATGGAAGTATGGGCATCCCACAAAGATGAGATTAAAACAGTTCCTAAAGGATTTAAACTCCTTGCATCTTCTTCGATATGCAGTGTTGAGGCAATGAAACATGAAACTAAGCCTATCTATGGAATACAATTCCATCCTGAAGTTCATCATACTGAGAACGGTGAGAAGATCTTCGAGAATTTTTATGGGGTTTGTAAGGACCTCCATAAATAATAAATTTTTCTTAATAATCGTTATATTAAATGGAAAGCTTTATAATTCAATGATAACGAGTTATTTTAATGATTAACAAAATTAGGGAAATCCCTCCGCAGAAGATCTTTTTAATAATTGGAATAATCTATGGAATACTCTTTCTGATTGTAACACCCCCATTCCAGGTTCCAGATGAACCTGCACACTTTTACAAATCTTACCTTTTAAGCCAAGGCACAATTGCACCAGAGAAAGTCGGAGATCAAAATGGATTTTATCTGCCTAAAAATGTTAGGGAAACTGTGATTAAATTTGGTTACCTCAGTTTCAACCCTGCACAAAAGATAAGCTTTAAGAAAATTGTATCACTATCACAGCCTTTCGATAGGAGTGATAGAATGTTTCTGAGTAAATTAGCAACTGCAGGGTATCCTCCGCTTCCGTATGTTGCTTCTGCAGTTGTGATGGCATTTCTTAACCTGTTTAACTGTTCCGTGCTCACATTGATGTACGCAGGCAGACTAATCAACCTCTTAGTATGGTTAACACTCGTCTACCTGGCAATAAAAATAACACCCATCCACAAATGGGTCTTCACACTACTAGCACTAATGCCCATGACACTAGCCCAAGCAGCCTCACTCTCAGCAGACAGCTTCACAATAGCAATATCCTTCCTAACAATAGCAACAATACTCAAATACACATTCCAAACCACAAAAATCGGAAAAAAACAGATTATCACCCTCCTACTCCTAACAATAACCCTAACACTATCAAAAACAGGATACTTCCTAATACTACTACTACTCCTCATAATACCCAAAGATAAGTTAGGTGGACTAATAAAGAAGATGACCCTAATTATCTCCCTATTTTTAACGTCCATTATTACCAATCAGTTATGGACTTATTTATTGAAGTTATTGACCCCTAAAACAACTGCAACCGCCCTGGGTACCAACACTTTATCCTCCATAATTACAGATCCCCTTAACTTTGGAGGAATATTCCTTCATACTTTAAGTGTTTACTCAAAAGATTATGTCATATCATTTGTTGGGAGCTTTGGCTGGTTGGATACACCCCTACCCTATGATTTAACCCTCGTTTATTTGATCGTATTAGTATTAGTTGCTTTGCTCGATAAAGAACAGTTAAAAATGCTTTTAAAACAAAAAATAATCGCCATTACAGGATTCATTATCCCCTTTAGTTTAATACTGGTAAACCTGTACACATCATGGACTCCTTTGGGTGCAAATGTAATATCAGGAGCCCAAGGAAGGTACTTCATCCCAATAGCCCCAATGCTCTTCCTAATATTCTACAACAACAGGGAAAAAATAGTGTTAAAGGGTAAAAAAATAAATTTAAGCCCTAACCTGTCTTTATTCACCACAATTGTTGTGTTAATATTTTTAACCATTTCAATTCGTGTAATAGCTCTTAGATTTTATTTTTAAATTTCATATTTTTTTAAAAAAATATAACCATAAGAAAGGTTTTATCTAGTTTTTATCTGTTTAGCACTTTAATATCATTTTTTTACAAATATACATGAAATAAACTTGATTATTTTAGAATAAAACCTTTAAATGAGGGTTTTATTAAAAAAGTTTTTATAATACATAAGGAAATAGTAATATTCCATGCTAACTGCAATAAAGGAAATGCCCCCGCAGAAGATCTTTTTAATAATTGGAATAATCTATGGAATACTCTTTCTGATTGTAACACCCCCATTCCAGGTTCCAGATGAAGAGGTGCACTTTTACAAATCTTACCTTTTAAGCCAAGGCACATTTACTCCAGAAAAGGTAGGAAATCAAGCAGGATTCCATGTTTCAGGAGTTTTAAAAGATACAACCCGTGAATTTAGATACCTACGATATCCAGATAGTAAAGTTCCGTTAAAATTAATTTTTTCCGCCCTATCAGAACCAGTTGGGACAAATAAAAATGTTTTAATACATCCAGACAATCTAAACTGCCCCATACCCATATCTTATCCTCCGCTTCCGTATGTTGCTTCTGCAGTTGTGATGGCATTTCTTAACCTGTTTAACTGTTCCGTGCTCACATTGATGTACGCAGGCAGACTAATCAACCTCTTAGTATGGTTAACACTCGTCTACCTGGCAATAAAAATAACACCCATCCACAAATGGGTCTTCACACTACTAGCACTAATGCCCATGACACTAGCACAAGCAGCATCACTCTCAGCAGACAGCTTCACAATAGCAATATCCTTCCTAACAATAGCAACAATACTCAAATACACATTCCAAACCACAAAAATCGGAAAAAAACAGATCATCGCCCTCCTACTCCTAACAATAACCCTAACACTATCAAAAACAGGATACTTCCTAATACTACTACTACTCCTCATAATACCACAGGAAAACTTTGGGAACAAAATGAGAAAAATAGTGGTACTTCTGTCCACCTTACTAACAGCCATAACAATTACTGGATTGTGGGATTATCTACTGAAGATAGCAACACCCATTTCAACGATCAATCAAGCGCAGAATAATACAGTAACCCACATACTAATAGATCCTATCCACTTCACAAACATATTGATCAACACAATAACCAGTAACTTCACTTTTTATTTAAACAGTTTTGTTGGTTGTTTTGGATGGTTAAACAGTCCCCTACCTCTTTTCATGGTATTTGGTTATTTAAGTGTGCTTATTTTGGTTTCGTTGCTAGATAAAAATCAATTAAAAATCAAAACAAAACAAAAAATAATCACAATGATCCCCTTTTCCATTATTTCATTTTTAATTTTCCTTGCTATTTATACAACATGGGGGCAAATAAGTGCATACCTAATCGGAGGAGTGCAGGGAAGATATTTCATCCCAATAGCCCCAATGTTCTTCCTAATATTCTACAACAACAGAGAAAAAATAGTGTTAAAGGGTAAAAAAATAAATTTAAGCCCTAAAAACTTACCATTATTCATAATAATCATATTATCAATATATCTATCATTTTCTATCTTCCAAATTGTAACACGATTCTATATGATATGAGGGGGTATACGACTTCCATCAAAAAAAAACATCCCCATCATATACCTAAAAATTTATACTTGTTCCCCTAAAAATAGATCATAATATTTAAGGTGAAAAAATGTTCGATCCATCTGATTTTATAACAGAATCCATAGAAGAAATAAAAAGGAAAATAGGCGATAAAAAAGCCATAATAGCATTATCTGGAGGAGTTGACAGTTCTGTAGCATCTGTTTTAACATCTAGAGCAATAGGAAACCAGTTACTTGCAGTCTTCGTTGACCACGGACTTTTACGTGAAGGAGAAGCAAATTACGTTCAAAAAACATTTGAAAATAGGCTCAATTTCGTTTCTGTAGATGCTAAAGATGAATTTCTGGGAAGGCTTGAGGGTGTTGAGGACCCTGAAGAAAAACGGAAGATCATCGGTGAAGTATTCATAAGGGTTTTTGAAAGAATTGCAGAAGAAGAAGGAGCTGAATTCCTTGTTCAGGGCACAATAGCTCCGGACTGGATAGAAAGTCAGGGAAACATCAAATCCCATCACAACGTTGCACTGCCCCATGGACTTGTTCTTAAGGTTGTTGAACCCATAAGAGAACTTTACAAGGATGAAGTCAGGTTACTGGGAAGTGAAATGGGCCTTCCTGATGAAATGATATCAAGACAACCTTATCCGGGGCCGGGACTTGCTGTGCGTATTGCAGGAAAGATAACTCCTGAAAAAATAGAGGTATGCCGGAAAGCAAACGCAATAGTTGACGAAGAAGTCAAGAAGGAAGGGTTAGATAAAACTCTGTGGCAGTACTTTGCAGTTTTAACAGATACCAAAGTTACAGGAGTTAAGGGAGATATAAGGGACTATGGATACCTTGTTGTAATACGTATGGTTGAGTCACTGGATGCCATGACTGCAGATGTACCAGAACTCCCATGGAACATGGTTAAAACAATTTCACAGCGAATAACTGCTGAAATATCCGAAGTAACCCATGTTGCACTTTCTGTAAGTGATAAACCACCAAGCACCATTGAACTGGCTTAAAACCTCTTTTTTTATTAAATTTTTTTTAATATTTTTTTTTGCAGCTTCATTAGGGTTTCTGATGTTTTTTTCTAATTTTCTGTTGATTGAAAAAGAGAAAAAAGTGTTCTATAAAAAAATCTTAGTCCTTTTAATGGTTTTATTTCAATCCAGAGTAATTTACTAAATGTAATCTTTCCTAACTGGAGAGAAAACTTCAATGGCAACTGAATCTTCCTTTATTTCAGCCCCATGTTCTATATTCCCTTTGATGGACCAGCTGTCACCAGGTTTCATGTTATAATACTCACCATCTATCTTTAAAATTATGTTTCCAGATACAAGGTATCCTGTCTGTTCCTCCAGATGTTTGTGCATTGGCAGATTATTCCCACCATCCAGTACAAACTCCGTTAACAATGTTTTAGAACCGTAAACCAATGTTTTGCGCTTAATACCCTCAGAAACTTCTATGTAATCTTTTTTATCAGTACTAACTTCATGGTTGGACATATCTTCACCCAAAAATATAAATTATTAAGGTAGTTATTAGGTAGTTATTAAGATATTTAGATGTTTAATTAGTTGATTTTATAACTTTTAAAGGTTTATCTTATGAATTCTTTCAGTGATTTTTCTAAAATAAAAAAAAAGTTATGATAAAAAATCAAAATATATTATCTATGAAAAGCTCAAGTTCCCATGATTCTGAAAGGATTCCAATATACTCCCACAAAACCCGTGAAGTAGAAATTGTGGAAAAAATTGAAAAAACCCCTGAAGAATGGAGAAAACTTCTTACTCCAGATTCTTACAGGGTTTCAAGGGAAAAAGGTACGGAAATTGCTTTTACTGGGAAGTACCATGACTGCCATGAGGATGGTATATACAGGTGTGTTTGCTGTGGAACGGATCTCTTCGATTCAAAAACGAAATTCGATTCAGGGACAGGATGGCCAAGTTTCTGGGCACCCATTGCAGAAGAAAATGTTCAAACGAAATCAGATCGAAGCCTTCTTATGGTGAGAACCGAGGTTCTCTGCGCCAGATGTGATGCACATCTTGGACATGTCTTCGATGATGGTCCAGAGCCCACAGGTAAAAGGTACTGCATGAATTCAGCATCCCTGACCTTTGTAAAAAGGTAGGATGGATTGATCAAAAACTCCAACTTTCATGAATACTTATCAACTCCTCACTAATTTTTTATTGAATAAAATGGATACTATTTAACAACATGATAAACGGAAAAACAGCTTACCTCAAAAAATTGACATCACGGATGAAGATGCAGTCTGTGGATGTTGGTAAAGAACTTGAGGGCAGTACCCCTCCATCTGTTTTTATAGGAAGCTGGAACTACCCCAAGGTATATGCAGGCCCAATGATTGCACCTCTTCAGGGAGATACAACTATAATGGACACTCCTGAGTCCTGGATCCCCCAGGAGAAAACTCAGGAGGACATAATTGGTTACAGGCTCAACCTGGTTCGTGGAAAGCAGCTTGTGGGGATAAGGGATCTTGAAAACAATTTTGTGGAGAAGCTTCAGGAGATATCCCTTGCATCCAACTCAATAGACAGTGCAGCGGAGTTTGGAAACAAACCTCGTGGACTTTCTTTCAGCGATGAACATGCACCCCACGGCCCAAGTGCCCTTATACAGAAGTTCGATATTGACAGTGTGAAGTGGGATCATGAACTTGAGAAAACTTACTACGACAGTGATTTAAAGGCTTCAGATGCCCTGATGGATCTTCACAATAAGGATGTTCCATTTTCCAACATGCAGAAGGCATTTTCTGTGGGTGCAATGGGTGTTGGTAAACGAAGGCGTCTTGTACCAACCAGATGGTCCATTACAGCATGTGATAGTACCATAGCCGATCATCTCTTAAAAGAGGTTAGATACAATGATCTAATAGATTCCCACAGGGTCTATGAATTTTCAAGCCTCAACAACTACTACGCCATACTCCTCCTACCCCTTGAGTGGCAGTACGAGTGGATGGAAGCATTTTTACATGTTTTAAATCGTGAAGAATTGATATTCTCAGATTATGAAGAAAATAGTGGCAAAAAAGGATATTCAAGGGTTGGGGGATGTTACTACACCTGCAAAATGGCTGTGCTGGAAGAACTTACCCGTATGAAAAAACAGGCAGGAGCCATAGTTTTAAGGGAAGCTTACAATGGATACGTTCCCCTCGGAGTTTTCAACGTGCGTGAGAATGTTAGACATGCAATGAACCAGCCTTACCAGGAATTTGAGGATATGAAGTCTGCACTCAACTACATATCAACGAAGTTAAAACTACCAATGGACAGGTTCGTTAAACAGAGCGACCTTTTAAAAGAGCTTTTACAGTCAAGACAGACAACTCTTGATGCTTTCATACCTAAATAGATTTTTGAATATCTTTTGAAATAAATGGAGGATTTAATTGAAACTCGTTTTTAGAAGACCATCAAAGGCTACAAGAGAAGCCATGTGTAAATCTGCCCTCAACATCAGACACGTGCCTGGAAGTAGATACGAAGAAGTATCTGCTGCAGAAGAGATCGTATCAAAAACAACAGGGCATGAATACGCTAAAATTGTTGGAAGCGGTAACTCTGCAATACTTGCAGTTATGAGCAGCTTCAAAGAAAGGATAATGGTTCCAGATCAGGGAGGTTGGAGTGGTTTCAGGAAGATGGCAGATTTCAAGAGTATTGAAACTGTTGAGGTACCCACAAATATGGGAATAATAAACCCTGATGTTTTAAGTGAACATGTCAAATTTCAAAACCCTGAAGCATTCTTTATAACAAGTTTTGCGGGTTACATGGCAGAACAACCAGTTAAGGAGATATATGAAGTTTGTGATGACAATGGAGTTGTGCTGGTTGAGGATGCATCTGGATCCATTGGCTATCCTGAGAAAATGCTTGCAAATGGAAACCATGCACATGTTATAATTGCATCCACTGGATCTCCAAAGACAGTGAATGTTGGAAGTGGAGGATTCATCACAACCAACAATAAAAAGATTTTATATAGTTCTAATTACATTTTAAAGAGCTTGAAAGCTGATCCTGTGACATGTGCAGGTATAGCTGAAGAAATAAAAAATGCTCCAGAGATAGTTTCAAAGACCTTGAAATCCTGTAAAATTTTGAAAGAAAAACTGAGTGAACTCAAAATATATCACAGGGATAAAAGGGGCATTAATGTGTGCATAGCTTCGGATGATCCCAAAAAGTTGGGTTATGAACTCAGGCACGGCTTTGATGTTGATGGTGGTGGAATTGTAACAGTTTGTCCACGTTACGATAGGTTAAAAGAAAAGGCTGTGTGTGTAGAGATGAAAAATCTTGATGTTGACTGTTTGAATAATGAAAACATCACAAAGATCTCTGAGATTATTCTTGAAACTCTTAGATCATCCTAAATCTGTAAAAAAAGTTAATTTTATAAGTATTTCCTATTTTATAGATTGTAAAAATTATTTTATTTAATTATTTCTTGAATTTCATTCCCTTTTCATTTACCAATCACAAGTAAAGCTGTTCTCTCAATAAGTACCCTTGAAATTGTTCCTGCAGCTTCAATTTCAGTGTCATTGATGTTGTAAATTTTTTTTAGAAGGTTTTCATCGGGTTCAAATACCTGATGGTCCCTTTCACCGAGTACAAGTTCAAGCTTTGGCATAACATCCTCACTACAGCCCACAGCAACTGCACAGATATCCATCTCTCCTTCCTTTATCCCGAGAATATGGAGTGCACGGGATATCTGCCTCTGGGCTGATGCACGCAGACATATTTCAAGGCCCAAATCCTTTGCAATATTTTCCTTCCGTTGGAACGCATTTAATGCCTGCAGTGCAGCATTCACAGCATTTTTTTTGCCTGCAACTGCCCTTGCGTCCATTAATTGTACTGTGCAGTTCAGGTTTAAATCATCCATCTTCTGCATCAGATCTTGAAAACTTTCAACCCTGTATCTGAAACCTGCAACCTGTATTTTGGGATAAATAATTTTAGAGTCCATTTTAATCGTCCCTGTTGATTTTTACTTATAATTTTACTTTAATAATTGATTTTATTGTTATTCAATCGATAAATCCTGTTCATTATCTTTTTTATTATTTTTTTTTACTTTTAAAATTTTTTCCTGCCCTGATTGAATGATCGATGCAAATCCTTCTATTCTGAATGTCCAGTAAACTTTCGTAACTCCCTTGAAGAATTTTGAAAGTGCAAACACTATCTCAAAAATAACTACTATCTGGAAGATGAAGATTAGAACTCCTAAAAGATCGTTCCAGTTCAAAGATAATTTTAAGGTTGATACTGGAAGAAATCCAATTCCAAAAGAGTTTAAAACAAATAGGAGGAACAAACCCACAATGAACTGCACTGTTGACATGAAAAACAGTTCCCCTGCACTTAAAATAGATTTTAAAACCTTTTCTTTCATGTTCTCCAGTGCCATTACATACGTGAAGGAGAGAAGTGAGAGTGTGGCTGCAACAAGAACAAAAACTTCTATAAGGTTGATTATTTCATTAAAGTTCTTTGAATTAATTGCTGTAGCTATAAGGGGTATGAGAAACCCTATTGTGAGCAATCTACTAAGATACGTGGTTAAAAAGTGATTCAATACCCTAAAAAACTTTGAAATAATTATAAATAACTTGTTAGTTTTTATCCTTCCTTCCAGCCCCATATTATTCCCTTTTAAATGTTGTTTAAAGTTATTATTTTATTTTAAACTCATTATCTTAAATAAATTAAAACAAATCATGATTTGGATCTTAAACAAATCTTAAATAAGATTCTTTCTAGTGTTCATTAATTTAATTTAGTGCTCATTAAGTTTAAGTTATTAAAATAAAAAAATGATTTAAAATGGTTTTTAAAGGATATTTTCAGTTGGAATCTCCCCTAGATTCCCTGATCTTTTTATCACTCAATATTTTATTTATTCCACCCAGAACTGCCTCTACACTGGCCATTATGATGTCCGGCTGGGTGCTTCTTGCACTCACTATGTTCTCCCCGTTCCGAAGCTTGATAACAACATCTATAAGTGCGTCTGTACCGCCGGTTATTGCATCCACGTGGTATTCTTCTAGGGTTATGTCTGCAACGCCAGCCATACTCTTTCTTATGGCAACTATGGCTGCATCTACCGGTCCAACACCCACACCGGCTTCGAGTTTGTCCATGCCCTCCACATTGAGTTTGACTGATGCCGTTGGTGTGACCTTGTTTCCTGAGACGATTGTGAGCTCTTCAAGTTCCACTGGTTTTTCAGGAAGAACTCCAAGAACGTCCTCAGCAATTGCTTGAAGATCAACATCTGTAACACACTTCCCCATATCACCCAAGGCTTTTATCCTGGAAAATATCTGCTGGAACCTGTCCTCATCCACCCTGAGGCCCATTTCATCTATCTTCTGCCTTATGATGTGGGAGCCCACATGTTTACCCATTACAAATCTGCGCTTGTGTCCAACGAGTTCTGGCGTTATAGGTTCATATGTTTCTGCCTTTTTCATAACTCCATCTGCATGTATTCCTGATTCATGTGCAAATGCATTTTCGCCCACTATTGCCTTGTTTGGCTGGAGGTATATTCCAGTCATCCTTGCAACGGTCCTTGACATGTCGTAGAGCATTCCTATGTTGACCCCTGTTTCAACGTTGTAAAGGGAGTGCAGTGCTACAACAAGTTCTTCAAGGGATGCATTTCCTGCACGCTCCCCTATACCGTTTATTGTTACATGGGCCTGGGCTGCACCTGCCCTTAAACCGGACAGGGTGTTTGCAACTGCCAATCCAAAGTCGTTGTGGCAGTGGGCACTTACAGGAACTCCAAGATCTGTCAGGCCCCCGTAAAACTCATAGGCACGTTCAGGTGTCAGCATTCCCACTGTGTCACATGCACATATCCTCTGGGCACCGGCATCTATTCCTTCCCTGAAAACTTCCTTCAGGAAGTCAAAATCTGTTCTGGTGGAATCTTCTGCAGATAATTCAACTGTCAGTCCATGATCAACAGCGTACTCTGTTGATTCCACTGCAAATCCCTTGACATCTTCCCTGGTTTTTCTCAGTTTGTGCTTTATATGAAGGTCTGATGTTGGAACAACAAGATGGACACTGTCAACGCCACAGTCAAGTGCTGCATCAATATCAACCTTAACTGCCCTTGCAAAACTGCATATTTCAGCGTTAAGCCCCTCTGAAACTATGTTTTTTATTCCCTGCCTTTCTCCTTCAGATGTAATTGCGGAACCTGCCTCAATAACATCAACTCCAAGTTCATCGAGTTTAACAGCAGTTCTCAGCTTCTGATCCGGAGTTAAGGAAACTCCAGGGGTTTGTTCTCCATCTCTAAGTGTTGTATCAAATATTTTAACCTTCAAAAAGTTCCCCTTCCATATTTTTTGTTGAATTATTGTTCTATGATAGTATTTGATCTTTCAATTGATAAATTTATCATTAAATGAAATACCACGGAAATAGGAATAAAAATAGAACAATTGTCTGAAAAAAAATTCAGTTAAAAAAAAGCAATATTAAAATAATAGTAGAAAAAAGAGTATTTTTAAGTAAAAATTTTAAAATTAATTAAAACTGTTAAAAATACTGCCCTAACTTTTCTCTGATAATTTAAACCTTCTTCAAAAGGGATATAACCCTTGTTAAACTCTTATGCATTCTTATATGGTGTTGATCGATTATTTCAAAACTTGTATCCTTGATCACTTCATTCATATCCATGTAGTGAGGTGTTGCCATACACACAAGCCCATCATCCTTAACCAGGTTCTGAAGGGAGTGCATTGATTGATTGTAAAGCTTCTGACTTTCTTCTCCACCTGTTGACGCAGATATACCGTATGGAGGATCCATAACAATTGCATCTACCTTGTATGGGAGTTTTATGTGTCGTGCATCTGACTGGAAAACCTCATAATCCTTTATACCGCAGTACTCCAGGTTTTTTACTGTCCCCTCAACCATTCTTTCATCTATATCTGCCCCAACAACACTTGCTCCGATTATTCCTGCTTCTATGAGTATTCCTCCAGTTCCGCAGAATGGGTCCAGGACCCTGTCTCCCTTCCCAACCATGGTGAGGTTCACCATGCACCGTGCAAGTTTGGGACTCATTGATCCAGGGTAGAAAAATGGTCTTTTATGGGGTTTGAGGTCGTGAAAGTGTTTTTTAGCCACTTTAAAAATTCTTTCACAGACCATGACTTCATCATTTATGAAAATGGTTCTGATGAATGTTTCGGGGTCTTTGAGGTTGACATTAACGTTATCTGGCATCATGTCGTTTATTATTCCACCCATCTTCCATTCAAGGTCAGTTGTATTGAATTTTTGACTTTTATTCATTCTCTTAATTCTCACGGCATAATCCTTTTTTATAAGGTTTTTCCATGGATAATTTTGGATTTCATCCATTAAACCTTGCTCATCCGTGTTTATCAAAAGTTTGGAGACCTCGTGTACGTATGAAAATCTTTTCTCTATTTTTTTAAAGGCTTCCAGTTTTTCATCTGGAATTTCCAGGGTTATAACACCTTCATATTCCTTTTTTATTTTAAACGGAATATTTTCTGCCCTTAGTATTGATTCAACCTCTGCCTTTGGAAGGGTTGTATGTTCCTGGGACATTATAAGAACTATTTCCATAAATTAAACAACCCCTTTAGTATGATTCCTGGAAGAATGGATAGTAGAAGCCCGTTTTTAATCATTTCCTTTATGAGAGTGGACTGTGTGTCCATATCTCCGTATTCTGATATCATTGATTCAGCACCGCCTTTTTTAAGCTTCATGAACATTCTGTCAAGTTCTTCATTCGTCATGGACCCAAATATCTTCTGAACTTCAAGCTGCATTCTGAGCTCTTTTTTATATTCCTTCATATAATTCTTTGGATAGTTCTGAAGAAGCCCAATATCTCCCACATCCAGGGCGTTTGAAACCACATCTGCAGCCATTTTAGCACATTTAAACCCAATTATAAGGCCCCCGCCAGTTGTTGGTTTCACCTGGGATGCTGCATCCCCTAAAAGTATAGTTCTGCCATTTAATATCTTCTTTTTCTGATCGTGACGAGGTATGAATCCCTGATATTTTTTAACAACTGATGCTCCTTTGAACTGTTTATCAGTGCTTATAAAGTCTTTCAGTATCTGGTTCAAGTTCTGGTAGCTCGAATCTGCGAAGAGTCCCACCCTTGCCATTGATTCTGAAATTGGGATCACCCACAGGAATCCAGGGGATACCTTTGAATCCACGTGGAGCTGAACATAGTCGCTGTTGAAAACATTGGATCCCATATCAACTAGGTACTGGGCTGCCTGAACAGTTTTTGACGGGGGGTTCATATGACTTGAAACAAAAGATCCCTGGCCGTCTGCCCCCACAATCACATCTGCAGATATCTTTCCATGGTCTTTAACGTAAATTTCACCATTTTCAATGTCCACCCTGTTCACACGGTGGTTCAGGAGTAGATCTGCACCTTCTTCAACTGCCTGTTCTGCTAAAAATTTATCGTATGCAACCCTGTCAAGAACGTATGCTGCAGGTTCGCCCTTAGCAACTGATAACATAGTGCCTGATGGAGAATACAGGTAAGCTCCATATACCTTGTTCATTATGAATTCTTCAGGCAGAAGGTTCGTATTCCTTATTTTTTCTCCAACAAGCCCTGCACACTGAAGCGGAACACCTACTTCTTTTTTTCTCTCAATTAGGCCTACTTTAAACCCTTTCTGTGCCATCTGTCTTGCAAAACTTGATCCTACAGGCCCTGCACCCACAACTGCAACGTCATAATCATTCATGTTATCCTATCCCACTTTTGATCATTTGATTGTATCATTCAGTCACAATAAAATTTTATTATGATGGATTGAAACCTATTTAAATTGGATTTTAAGCAACTTCGTAGATCCAATTTTATCTAAATCCAATTTTAGAAAAATAAGTTATGATCCTTTATTTCATTCTATTTGCATCAGATAAAAAAGTATCAGTATGAACTGTTTAGAACCTCTACCTCAATTCATACAATGACCTCATGAACTTCGATCTGATTCATTTTTTAAATTTTTTGTCATAATCCGAGATTATATCCCCTTCAAACCTCTGTTTCTGCCTCTGTTTTGGTGGTTTTTTGTAGACCTTGTTGTAAACTTCACTATCGTAGCTTTCATAATCTGCTTCAAGATCAGAATCTCCTTCTATCAGCCTGTTTATCATATCTTCAACTTCACCAGGATCTGGGATATCCTCAAGGAGCAGTGTTGTTCGTTCATGACCACCAAATATTTCTATGTCACCGGAATTGAAGATTCGTTCTGTGATACTTTGGGAGACTGAAACATCCTGGATTTTATTGTAATGCATGAAAACTCTTTTTTTTCTTAGAAGTCCCCTTCGAACTATGACCCTACGGTCAGTGACAAGGTAACTTATGGATTTCCAAGATACAACATCCCATATTATCCAAAAGAACAAAAATAATGCCAGAAGCATTAATATTATGGTTACAGACGCAACAAGAGGTATTTGAACCATGGTTATGATGTAGTTCTGCAGGTTTGCAGTAGCTTCAACTATTGAGCTGAAGAAACGGAAAATAATTAGTAAAATTATGAATTTTAGGAAGGTTGATTTTAAACTTACCATGAATCTTGGTCGGGTTTCAAAGAGTACCCGTTCACCTGGATGTGATTTCACTTTTTTACCAATCATATCAATCACTCCATTATATCTCTACCTTGTAATCTAAATATTTTGTGTAAATTTGGAATCTAATTATTTTTGACCAGTTATTTTTGATTATTTTTGATTTAATCCTTCAAAATAAATGCCCTTTCAGTTGTTGTAAAATTTTATAAGTGGATTATTTACAAGTGGATTATGTAATTGGATTTTTATTTCGTTTAGAATCCTTTATGTAGAGTTCATGATATAAAAAATATTTGATGAATTCCAGGAATATCAAAATCAAACGTATCCAGATCCATGAAACCAACCTCCTAGTGAAAACTGACCTTGAAGTGAGGGAGCTTTACAGTTTCGTATTCAAGCAGCGCGAGGAGCTTAAAGGGTACATTCGTAAAGATCCTGACTTTTTAACGAGTCTTGAGCCCGTGATCATTGAATCACATGAAGATGCACCCCAGATAGTTAAGTTGATGGCTCGTGCTGGGAGAAAAGCAGAGGTGGGCCCTATGGCTGCTGTTGCAGGAACCATATCCCAACTTTCAATGGGATTTCTATTAAATAAGGGTTCAAAATATGTTATAGTAGATAATGGAGGGGATATATCCATTAAAACCAACAGAGATACAGTAGTAGGTTTATATGCTGGCGATTCATCCCTTTCAGGAGAGTTGGGATTTAAAATAAAGCATGAGAAAACTCCAATGGGCATATGCACTTCATCAGGAACTGTTGGACATTCTATAAGCTTTGGAAGGGCAGATTCTGTTACAGTTTTTGCAGGTGAATCAAGCACTGCAGATGCACTTGCAACCTCCATTGCAAACAATGCAAAGGGGGTTACAGATGAGGATGCAGTTCAAAAATGCCTTGAAAGGGCTGATGATTTTAAAGGGATCATGCAGGGAGTTCTGGTGATCGTTGGCGAGTCTGCAGGCACCATTGGAAAAATTCCAAATCTCGTTGAAACTGATAAAAAAGTTGTTCTGGGGGATCTGTGGGACACCGTCCATTGAAATCAACCAAAAATGAGTTTAAAAAGGGAGAATGAGTAAAGGGTAGAGTAGATGGTAAAACTAAAAGTTAACATCAAATGGAATAACTTCCACTGGACTTCCCTTTTCAATAATTTCAACATTTTTAGGCACTTTTATAAATCCATCGGCCTCTGCAAGGGCTGTTATTGCACCAGAATCCTTAAGTATTGGAACTGCAGTATCCCCATCAATTTTTACAAGAACGTTATGACTTCTTCCCCGAGCTGGACGATATCGTCTTGATAAATTCAGTTTGAACTTTGGAATATTTGAATTTTTATCATTCAAAGATGCAGCTCTCCTTAAAAATTTTGCAACAAAAATGTGAAAAACCATTAATGCAGCTACAGGATACCCTGGAAGTCC
Source organism: Methanobacterium aggregans (assembly GCF_017874455.1). NCBI lineage: Archaea > Methanobacteriati > Methanobacteriota > Methanobacteria > Methanobacteriales > Methanobacteriaceae > Methanobacterium > Methanobacterium aggregans. Next base: position 351,473 of record NZ_JAGGLN010000002.1, read on the forward strand.
AAATAAAACCTTTTTATCTGAACCTTCAGGTATTAAACCAATTAATGTTGGCTTTCCAGGTTTTACAGCTATCCCGTGTACAAGGACTTCACCAATATCATCCATAACCATCCTTAAAACATCCCCTGCACCTGCAGATGTTCCTCCAGAGGTTATTATAATATCTGCATCTTTAAATTCATTTATTTTATTTTTTAATGAATCATAATCATCTTTCACTATCTCTGAGTGTATTGGTGTGCATGCACATGTTTTAACTGCATCTGAAATTGTTCGGGAGTTTATATCATAAATTTTACCGTATTCAAGGTCTTGGCCCGGAACTATTACTTCGTTTCCAGTAGATATAACCGCAACTTTTGGTTTTGCAAAAACTGGTACCTCAACCAACCCCATAGCACTTAAAACTCCAATTTTATTAGGGGTCAAAATTGTGCCATTTGATAGGAGTAGGTCACCTTTTTTCACATCTGAACCTTCCGCAGCTATGTTCTGACCCATTGCAACACTTTCATAAATGAGGATTTCATTATCTTCTTCGTTGCCACCTGCATTTTTTTTGTCAGTTGATTCAACCATCACAACCCCATCTGCACCTTCAGGTATTGGTGCTCCTGTTGAAACCTCTATACATGTTCCATGTTCTATCCCTTTTTCAGGGACATCACCGGCACCAACAACTTCCAGAAGCTTTAATGAAACTGGTTCCTCTTCCGTTGCTTTGAAGGTGTCTCCTGCCTTTAAAGCATAACCATCCATGGAGGCTCTGTTAAATGGAGGTAAATTGATGGTTGCATACACATCATCTGCAATAACCCTTTTATGAGCTTCTTCAATGGAAATTTTTTCAATTTTTGTCTTGAAGGGTAAACCTGAAATTATTTCTTCCACTTCTTCAGGATCCATTATTTTTAGAAATTCTGTTCCCATTATTACCAACTAACCGTAGTACTCTATTAATTCAATTATACCTTGTTGTTCAATGAATAAAAATATATGATGTGAATCATAATCCATTTAATCAACATATGCATCAAGACATATTTGGATTTTACTTTTCATGTGCTCTCGGAAAAATGTGATATGACGTACAAATAAGATGTTTTTTATGGATTGGAAATTAATGATCCGCCTCCATCTTGTGAAAATTGATATGAAGGTGGTTTCCATTGGAGGTGTTCCTTGATCAATCATTAACTGTGCAGTGATCCTTTCCTAATTTTTGGAAATCTAACAAAAAAAATAGGTTTTCATGAACCCCAACTTGGATAAATACTCCTTTTTATATACACCAACAACCTATATAAATAAAGAGATTAAATGATCAGGAGAATAGTAGTACAGTAAGATAAAATTTTTATGAAATGGGTTTCATATTTAAGGATCCATTTTTAAAACTGCAGATCTTACTTATATACCTATAACTCAATCTTTGATATTCCAAAAAAAAAATTAGGAGGAGAGTATTTGAATAAAGGACATAATCAAGCACCTCAAGAAGTAAGAAGAGTACGATCACCCCGAAGGGGAGAAATACCAGGAGTAGTTGAACAGATATTAGGACATGGAAAACTCAGAGTTAGATGTTCCGATGGTAAAACACGTCTTACAAGAATTCCCGGTAAAATGAAAAAAAGGATATGGATAAGGGAAGGAGACGTTGTACTCATAAAACCATGGGAATTCCAGAGCGATGAAAAAGCCGACGTCATATGGAGATACACCCGAACTGAAGCTAACTGGCTTGAACGTAAGGGATACTTAAAATTATAATATTAACATAAATTTTAAGAACATTCAAGTTTATAAATGGTTGAACAATATAAATCATACTATTTTAAAGCTTTTTAAGACTTTTAATCCTGTTTGAGTTATGTTTCATACGGCTTTTAAGGTTGTTTCAAGGCTGTTTATCATGAGGAGTACATTATGAGCTCAAAAGTATCAAAAGCAGATGATAACTTAAGAAAATTGTTATCAGAAAAAAGATTAAAGAGCGTTGAAGACAGAAGAGTTGGAAGCGAAGTCTTTGATAAGATAACACTTGAAACACTTTACAAACTTGCCAAAATGGGATACATAAATATTCTAAACGGCGCAATAAGCACTGGAAAAGAGGCAAATGTATTCAAAGGCATTGATGATGATGGAAACTTCGTTGCAGTTAAAATATACAGAGTAACAACCTCAGATTTCAAAAAAATGCAACACTACATTCAGGGCGACCCCAGATTCAATGTTAAAAGCAGTAATAAACGTCAGCTCATCAGTACATGGGTTAACAAAGAATTACGGAATCTTACACGAGCCTACGAAGTTGGAGTCAAGGTTCCTAAACCATTAATTGCTAAAAATAACGTTCTGGTAATGGAGTTCATAGGAGATGAAGAAGGAAACCCTGCACTCCCCATGAGATTATCTGAAGTTTCTGATCCAGTAAAAGTTTCAGAAAAAATAATAGAATACGTTAAAATTTTATATAACGATGCCAAATTAGTCCATGGAGATTTATCAGGCTTTAATATCTTAATAAAGGATGATGAGCCAGTTATAATTGACATATCTCAGGGCATGGTTGTTGATCATCCACTATCCAGGGAGCTCTTAAATAGAGATATTGACAATCTGGCAAAGGATTTTAAGAAACTGGGCCTTAAAATAACGAAAGAAGAGATTAAAAGTAGAATTATGGATTCAAAATCATAGAAAAGTATATTATAAAGGATACTGTAATATATTTATTATTCATACAGTGAGGTGAAATTATGCCTAACACTGAATACCTCAAGATCCCCCGCGAACGTGTTGGGGCCGTCATTGGAAAACAGGGCATTACAAAAGAAGAAATTGAAAATGCAACTAAAACATTAATAGAAATTGACAGCGAATCTGGAAGCATTGCCATATCTCCAAGAGAAGATGCTGAAGATCCATTAGCTGTCTGGAAAGCCAGGTACATAGTTAAAGCTGTGGGTAGAGGGTTCAATCCTGAAATTGCACTTAAACTGAAAGATGATGAAGTGCTCCTAGAAATAATAAACCTTCCTGATTATGTCGGAAAATCAAAAAAGGCAATATTAAGGCAGAAAGGAAGGATAATAGGGAAAGATGGACGTACCAGAGACATCATAACCGACATGACTGGTGTTGATATTTCTATCTACGGTAAAACAGTTGCAATAATAGGTGACATGACCCACATCCACCTTGCGAAGGAAGCTGTTGAAATGATACTCAACGGTTCCCGACATAAAAGTGTTTACTCATTCCTTGAAAAGAAGAGCCGTGAAATGAAGGTAAGAGAATTTCATAAAATGGCCAAGGAAGAAGATAAATTACTATAAATCTTCAATTAATAAATTTAAGGATTTAAATCTTTTAAATCCATTTTTGGGGTTAACTAAGTATCAGTTAATTTTATACAATTATATTTTAAAGGAGGCTAACTTTGGAGCGAGAAGCATCAGAACTTTTTGAAGAGTTTAAAGAACTCACTGCATCTGAGTTTTTCAGAAGAAACAAACAGATGCTGGGATTTTCCGGTAAAATACGATCCCTAACCATAGTTTTCCACGAACTTATAACAAACAGTTTCGACGCTGCTGAGGAAGCAGGTATACTACCGGAAATATCCATAGACCTCAAAAGAGTCGATAAAGACCATTACATATTAAAACATAAAGATAACGGACCTGGAATTCCAGAAGACTTCATAACCCGTGTTTACTGTACCATGTTTGCAGGTTCAAAATTCAGGAACGTCCAATCCAGGGGTCAGCAAGGTCTTGGATGCAGTGGATGTGTCCTTCTCTCCCAGATGACAACTGGAAAACCTGCAAAGGTAACTTCTGGTTACAGAAAGGGAAATGAGATCAAGGGCGTTGAAATGACATTCAAAATGGATGTCAAACAAAATAAAGGACTCATACTTGAGAGGAAAGAAGTTGATGTTGATTCCACCGGTGTTTCAATAGAACTGCAATTTAAAGATGTTTCCTACTCCCTCAGTGAACAGGGGGCCTATGAGTACATACGAAGGACCATGATTGCAAACCCACACGCAAAAATAACCTTCAGGGACCCAACAGGACATAAATATATCTTCGATAGAAGTTCCAATGAAATACCACCACTTCCTAAAGAAGTTTTACCTCATCCTAGAGGTGTTACAGCAGACGACCTTATATTCATGGCAAAACACACTGACAAACGTAGATTCAGGAGTCTTCTTACAAGTTCGCTCTCAAGGATGTCCAACAAGAGGGTAACTGAAATTGAGGAAGCAACTGGAATAGACCTCAACAAACGCCCCAAGGATATGAAATGGGAAGAAGCTGAGAGAATAGTTGATCTGTTTGGTCAGATGGATTTCATGGCTCCACCAACTGCTGGTTTAATTCCTATAGGAAAGGAACAGATTGAAAAGGGTATAAGGGAAATTTTAAACCCTGAATTTGTTGCAGTTACAACCAGAAAGCCCCGGACCTATAAGGGGGGAGTTTCATTCATAGTTGAAGCAGGTATTGCCTATGGGGGAGATTCTGGAAGGGTTATTGGAGAACAGAAAAAAGCAGAGATCATGCGTTTTGCAAACAGAGTTCCTTTAACATTTGACGCAGGAAGCTGTGCAATAACAGAAGCCCTTAAAAGTATTGACTGGAAAAGGTACGGCATAAGGGACCTTGAAAACGCCCCAATAACTGTTTTTGTTAACATAATTTCAACAAATGTTCCTTACCTTTCAACAGGTAAGCAGAGTGTTGCACCTGAAGCTGAAATACTCCACGAGATAAGGCAGGCAACCATGAAGATAGCTAGAAATCTTCAAAAATACATAAACGCTAAAAAGGCTGCAAAAGAAGAAGAAATGCGTTCAAAGATCTTCGAATCCTATGTGCCAGTTATACTTACGGAAGCTGCAATTCTTGCAGAAAGGGATGTTCCAGAATATGCTGAGGTTCTGGCAAAGGTAACAAGAAAACCAAAGATTTTAGGTGAGGTCAACAATGAATAGACGAGATTTAGCCCTGGCCAGACTCAAAGGCTTGGGAAATACAATAATAGACGACGTTGAGAAGAGAACTGTTCCTGCAGTAAAGGTTCCTTCAAGGGGTACGTCCAACATAGTCTACGATGAATCAAAACGTTACTACGTTCTTGGAGACAGGTACGGGCAAAGATCCCTTGGAAACGTGAAGCAGATCAAGAAGGTCGCCCAAATGGTTAGTATGGCCAACTTCTGTAAAGGTCTTGTCCAGACAGGAAAAACAGCAACCATAAGGGAGATGTACTACGTTTCAGAGGGTTGGGATGTTGATTTTGGAACTCAGGATGAATCAAACCTAATAGGTGAAGACCTTGAAGTTACCCTGGGAATAACCCGTGAAGACCTTGGACTCATGCCAGAGGAAGATGGAGCATCTGTTTACGGTGACCTGACCCTTAAAGACGATGATGTGGAATTAAACGCACTGAAATCCGGTAAATCAGGTTACAGCATCTCCCCTACAATAGATGATATTGAATTTGTTGACCATGGTGTTGAGAGGGTTATAGCTGTTGAAACCATGGGTATGTTCCACAGGATGGTTCAGGAGAAGGCCTACAAAAAATTCAACTGCTTGATCGTTGGACTCAAGGGACAGGCTGCACGTGCAACCAGAAGGTTCATTAAAAGAACCCATGAAGAACTTGGTTTACCTGTTTATATTTGTAACGACGGAGACCCATGGGGATTCCACATTGCCATGGTTATAATGTCTGGAAGTGCGAAGCTTGCCCATGTGAACCATGAGCTTGCAACACCAGACGCCAAGTTCCTGGGAGTTACAGCATCAGATATCATCAACTATGATCTTCCAACGGACAATCTTAAAGACATAGATGTTCTGCGTCTTAAGGAACTTTCAAAGGACCCAAGGTACAAGGATGAGTTCTGGCAGAATGAGATCAAGAAGATGCTCAAAATCGGGAAAAAAGCAGAGCAGCAGTCTTTCTCCAAGTACGGACTTGAGTACGTTGTTGAAAAGTATCTGCCTGAAAAACTTGATGCAATGTAAAAATACATCTAAATATATATTTTTCAGCCAAACCAAGGTTGGAAAACATTTTTATTTCTTTTTTTTATTGATTAATTCTCATTTTACACTGTTAAATTTTAGGATATTCTGTTTTATTGATTTTGAAACCTTGATTTACTGCAATCACATTTCTTAATGTTATTTATCCCAGAATCACTTTATTAAAATCCATCTTTTTTATAATCCCCTTTTAAAAACTTTTTTTCATAGTTTAAATTTAAAATGGATAAATTAAGATCATAAAATTTATAATACAATGAAAAATATAAAAAGTTGTATAAAATGGTGTTTTTATGTTGAAACTTATTTCATTAACTCCATTTTCAATTCACACTTAAAAATTATCTGAAATATTCTGTTAAAATATAAAAGGGAATATATCTTAGAAAAAATCGTTGCGAAACGTTTAAAAACGGAGGTTAATCATGAAATCTGTTGGAATAAATGGATACGGTACCATAGGTAAGAGAGTTGCAGATGCAGTTGCTGCCCAGGACGATATGAAACTTGCAGGGGTTACCAAACGTACACCCGATTTTGAATCAAAGATGGCTGTTGAAAAGGGTTATCCCCTTTACATAAGTGTTCCTGAAAGAGAAGAACTGTTTGAAGAGGCAGGTATCAAAATAAGTGGTACAATAGAAGATTTCTACGATAAAGTGGATGTTATAGTTGATGCCACCCCTGAAGGTATCGGTGCAAAGAACATGGAAACCTACAAAAAACTTGGAATAAAATCCACATTCCAGGGTGGAGAAAAACACGACCAGATAGGCAAGTCATTCAACTCATTCGCCAACTTCAACGATGCAATTGGAGCAGACTACGTCAGGGTAGTGTCCTGCAACACCACAGGTCTTTGTAGAACCTTAAAACCAATAAATGACCTTGCAGGAATAAAAAAGGTCAGAGCAGTTATGGTAAGGCGTGGAGCAGATCCAGGACAGGTTAAAAAAGGTCCAATAAATGCAATAGTTCCCAACCCACCAACAGTACCATCACACCACGGTCCAGATGTTCAGACAGTCATGAACGGCCTCAACATAACCACAATGGCATTACTGGTTCCAACAACTTTAATGCATCAGCACAACCTCATGGTTGAACTTGAAAATTCAGTAACTGTTGATGATGTTATTGACAAGTTAGAAGAGACCCCAAGGGTTATTCTTGTAGAAGCTTCAAAGGGTTTAGGTTCAACTGCAGAGGTAATGGAGTATGCAAAAGACCTTGGAAGGCCAAGAAGCGACCTCTTCGAAATAGCAGTGTGGAAAGAGTCCATTAACGTTGTGGATGGAGAACTTTACTACATGCAGGCTGTGCACCAGGAATCTGATGTTGTACCTGAAAATGTGGATGCAATAAGGGCTATGCTGGAACTTGAAGATGATCCTGCAAGATCCATAGAAAAAACCAATAAAGCCATGGGCATCCTTGGATAATGCCCAATTTAATTTTTATTTTTATTCAATGCATTGAACTGTTTTTCAAAAATAGTAATATGTCTAAAGTTATAAATATGAAATGAATTAAATCCCTTTATAGAAGCTGAAAAATAACAAAAATTTGTTTTTAACCAATGCGAGTGTTATTATGAAGAGATTTGATTCAATGAAGGAGAATAATATCGATTTTTTTGCCGCTATACTCATTACAATTTTAGTTCTTTTAACGAGGTTACCATTCATCAGTAAATATCTCTATGAATGGGATTCTGTAAATTTTGCCCTTTCATTTGAGCATTACAGCACAGCCCTCCAGCAACCCCAAGCTCCAGGATACATACTTTACGTTGGACTGGGAAGGCTGGTTAACAGCGTTATAAATGACGCTAACAGTACAATGATAATTATAAGCATCGTTTTCAGCATATTAACTATTTTAATGGTTTACTTCTTTGCGAAACAGATTTTTTCACCTAAAATTGCAATCGTAGGATCCCTCATCCTCATCTTCAGTCCCATATTCTGGTTTTATGGAGAGATTGCTACAATATACCCCGTAGAATCTTTTATGGCCATACTAGTAGTCTATACATCTTACAATGTATTGAAGGGTAGAAAAAATTTTATTTACATCTCAGCACTGGTCCTTGGTATTGCAGGTGGTTTCAGAGAAGACTTGATCCTTTTTATGTTACCCCTTTGGATTTACTGCGTATTATCCTACACCAAAAACCTCAAAAAACTTCTTGGAACAGCTTCAATATTCTTTGCATCGATACTAGTCTGGGCCGCACCCACAGTCATTTTAGCAGGAGGCCTGAAGGCTTATATGTCCTCTTCATCGTCTATTAAAGACTCTTTCAGTACAACTTCTATCCTATTTGGGGCTCCACTCAAAAATCAGCTTATAATGGATTCAATGCTTCTTTCATGGTTGATACTGGGACTTGGAATTGTAATTGTGGTTGCAGTGATCTTCTTCCTATTCAAAAACTGGAAACCCCTCCTCTTAAAAAGCTCCACCTTTAAAAAACCCAAATTCATATTCTTCATCCTCTGGATAGTGCCTGCTCTTTTATTCCAGATTCTAATACACGCTCCAAAGCCAGGGTACATATTGATCTTCTTACCCGCACTTTCAATGTTATCAGGATACATTTTGGTCTCAATTTCTAAGGGTTTATCTAAGAAGTTTGATCTAACTCCCAACTCAGTTTTAACCTGTATTTTACTTATATCAATAGTTTTAAACTGTTTTTATTTTATTTATCCATATAACTTCAATGCTGAAGAAACATGGGAAACTCCTGTAAATCAGATGACACAGGTTCAGCAGATCAAGTTGGGATTCGATATGCTGGCAGTTTACAACTACCCAAAGATCCATATAAACGATGAGAATATGGATATGCACCTCAAAACAATTCAGGAAATATCTGATTATGAGCCAAACAACACAGTAATTGTTATAAGAGATATTACACGTGAAGATCAGGGATTCAGCTGGAGAAAAGCCATGTACTATCTACCAGAATATTACACGTGTTATCTCTTGGATCAGGAAAATTCAGAATTTAAAAGTTCTAAACTGAGTCAAAATGTTTCTATATCCTATGGACAAAACCACCAACCTGGAGGATCTGTAAATCAGACCATTCAAATTCCATTGGATAATTCTAAAAAACACATCGTTTGGATAATGAGTGATAAATCAGAGTTTTTCAGGGAAGTTCAATCAAAGATAGGTGTTGAAAGCATTGAGCTACCTAATGGCCTCAAAATTTATTATTCAAACATCGAAAATAAAAGTCTGAACATTGAAATCGGTGGTTTCATATTCAAAACTGAAGATAAATGAGAACTATGAAGTACGATTTTCACACACATTCCAAGTACTCTACAGATGGGCGTTCAGAACCTGAATCAATGGTTAAATCCGCCATTAAAAAGGGACTTTCAGGCATTGCAGTCACAGACCACAACACCATAAAAGGTGGAGTTGAAGCCAAAAAATATGAAACAACTGATTTTGAAGTGATAGTTGGATCAGAGATAATGACTGATCGTGGCGAAGTAATCGGACTATTTTTATCTGAAGAGATTAAATCCCGGAGCTTCAGTGATGTTGTAAATGAAATAAAGGATCAGAATGGTTTTGTTGTTGTTCCACATCCCTTCGATACCATCCGTGGAAAATCCATATTTCCAAAGGAGGAAGATGCTCGGCTCATTGACAACATAGAGGTATTCAACTCCAGATGTGTTTTTAAAGGTTACAACAAAAAAGCAAAGGATTTTGCAGGAAAAAGTGGTGTTAATATTATTGCTGGGAGTGATGCACATTTTTTAAGGGAAATAGGTACTGGAGGAGTTGCAACTGAATCTTCAGATGTATACGAAGCCGTGTTAAAAGGCGATTTCAAGGTTTTTGGTAAAAGATCCCCTCCAATAAACCTGGGATTATCCGAGATTTTGAGGTTTTGGAAGATGATGAAAGAATGAAGTTTTTTGAGATGTTTAAAACCTTTCAAATCTAAAATTTGGAATGAACCACTGAACTCATTTTCACTCCAATATTTTTAATATAAGTTGGACATAGATCAACTAGTTCAATACTTATCAACTCATTATAAAGAACCATTTTAAAGACTTGATTTTAAATTAAAAGGTGAACTATATGGAATGTCAGGATTATGGACTCACAAGAGATACAGAGAGAGAAAATTTGAATTTGAATCCACTTCAGAGGGGTGGTGTTCTGCCTCTTGAGGCAAGAAAGGCTATTTATGAATTTTCAGACGGTTACAGTGTGTGCGACTACTGTGCAGGCCGTCTGGATGAAATAGCAAAGCCCCAGATACACGGATTTCTGGACAACCTTGCAGAGTTCATAAACACGGACCATGCCAGAACAACTCATGGGGCCCGTGAGGGAAAATTCGCAGTTATGCACTCCCTATGCAAACCAGGAGACACCATAGTGGTTGATGGGAACGCCCATTACACCACCCATGTGGCTGCAGAGCGATGCGGACTTAAAATAGTTGAAGTTCCAAATGAAGGAGGTCCAGAATATAGGATAACACCTGAAGGATACAGAGAAGTTCTCGATGAACTATCTGATCGTGGTGAGGATGTGGGCCTTGCTTTATTAACACATGTTGATGGTAACTACGGAAATTTGACAGACGCACGTTCCATTGGAAAAATAGCTCATGATTCAGGTGTTCCTCTGCTTCTAAACTGTGCATACAGTATGGGAAGGCTTCCAATTGATGCTAAGGCAATGAATGCAGATTTTGTTGTGGGAAGCGGACACAAGAGTATGGCTGCATCGGGACCAATTGGTGTGCTTGGAGTTAGGGATGAATGGGCAGAACTTGTACTTAGAAAGTCTGGAAGACATGCTGTGAAGGAACTGGAAATGCTGGGCTGTACCAGCCGTGGAGCGCCTGTAGCAACCTTAATGGCCTCACTTCCACACGTTGCTGAACGTGTGAAACATTGGGATGAGGAAGTTCAGAAGACAAGGGGATTCGTTGCGAAGATGGAAAAGCTTGAGGGCGTTACCCAAATAGGTGTTAAGCCAACGGAACACGACCTTGTACGTTTTGAAACACCAGTATTTGATAAAATAGCTGAAAAACATCCGCGCAGAGGCTTTTTCCTTTATGAAGAGCTTAAAAAACGTAACATCGTTGGTATTAAGCGGGGTCAGACGAAATGGTTCAAGTGCAGTGTTTATGGCTTCAGCCAGGAGCAGGTGGATTATATTGGAGATTCATTTGCTGAAATCGTTGAAAAACAAGTGCTCTAAAAAAAGCATCTACTAACTCACTTTTATTTTTCTTGTCTTTCATCACTTTTTTCGTATAATTCAATGAATCCTAATTTTTCTGAAAATTTATATCAAGATAATTTTTAACAAAAAAAATCTAATATTTCCATAAAATATCACCTTGTAAAAAAATAGAAAGCTGCTTAACTATTTGACATGTTACATGACCAACTTCACCTTTTAATCACAGGAAATTGAATCTCCGTTAAAAGATCTTCCTCTGGCACTTCCTGGGGACTGTTGAGGTATATCTCCACAGGTGCACCTGCAGGTTCGTACTGTTCCTTCACTGCGTACTCCATCACCGCAGCATAAACCTTGCTCACTTCACTGTACGGTCCCTTATGCATCACTGAAATGACTTTATGAGGTTTAACATTCTTTACCCTGATCTTTCCCTCAGCTTCTGCCTCTCCTGCAAAGGGTATACCCACTTCAAATTTCATTTCCTCTGGAGAAACATCTTGTGGACTTGTGTAGTAAACTCCAAAGGGAGGTTCAGTTATTTGAAGACCTTTACTCATAACCCAACCAACAACTTCACCCATTAACTCAGGAATATTCTCAAAAGAACCCTTGTGGAATATGTAAGCCACATGTTTCTGGGGAACTTCCTTAACCTCGATTTTCATATGAAAACCTCCTATATCTCTTGTGTTACTCTTTGATCTTCAGAGCATATAATTTGATCATTTGATATTAAAAAAAGGATATAAAATAAGTAGATGCTAGTAATTAAAAAATTTTCAGGGATTTTGAAGGATTTATTTAATACAGTAAAAACCTGCCTGCATGTAAGAAAACCATAGAAGTTCAACAACCCTGAAACCAATATTTTCAAGGAGGGATCTGTGTTCTTCAACTGTTATTGGGAAGTACTCAACATCGAATCTGTTCAGGTGATCTTCAACAGCTTCTGGATCCTTACCATGGGATAACTGGAAGTTCCTCCAGTAATTCTTAGCAAGTTCCACACCATGTTTGGTGGATGGTCTGGTGTTTTCAAAGGTTACATAAATTCCATCCTGTCTTAAAAGGTTGTAACAATTCTTTACTGCTTTTTTTCGATCATCCACCTTGAGGTAGTGGTGGGATTGAATTGCAGTTATGACATATGGTTTTTGAGGAATCTTCCCAATCTCTTGACTGGTTAAATTTCCTAAAAATTCTATTCTGGGATTAGAAGATAGTTTCATCCTTGCTTCATCAAGCATTTCCTGTGATGGGTCTGCAAGTATGAATCTGGTGTTTGGAAATTCTTTTGAAGCCTTTTCAACCAGTGTCCCAGTTCCACATCCAGTGTCAAACCAGATTGCAGGATCATCTACCATGGACTTCACCAGGTTTATGGTTTCATCATGTATAAAATCGTAGTATGGTATGGTGCTTCTTATCTGGCTGTCATAAATCTCTGCACTGTGGGAGGTTTTGTTTTCATTTTTCATTCAATCACGAATCCATTGGCTGATCAGTACTTCCAGTAAGATCACTATCAATGAGCCATAACTTGTAACTCTTTTTCATGACCTAGATTTACCCTTTTTTAATTTAAGGGCCAACTTCGATCTTTCAAGTGCTAAACCAAGCTGTAACCCTATGGAACTCAAATTTTCAAGACTTATCTCGTTGTAAGTTTTTATCTTTCGACTTCCCATGTTTAAAAGTCCAATTATCTTGTTTTCACTTTTTATTGGTAAGATTAGGAGCGTTTTTATGTCACTTGCCCTTATTGAAGGTTCAAGTGATTCATATTCCTCAGATTCAGGGGTTATGTATACCAGATTCTGTTTTTCAAGGGTTTTGCTGAATAGGTCCTTGAACATACCTGCCATGCACATGTTCTTCATTTTCTCAGGCAGGTTCCTGTGAACCCTTAGTGAAAGTTCTTCATTATCATCCTTGAGATAGATACAACCCATATCAAATCCAAGGGAATTAACAGTTGATGTTACAGCATTTTCAAGCATTTCATCCTCTGCATCATGAGAATTAACTATTCCAGATACTTGGTTAAGTGCCATGAGTGTGTTTACAAATTCTTCCTTCTCAAGACCCAAGACCTTCATTTTAAGATAACCTGATATTTCATCTGCAGCCATTTCAACATCCTCCAGATTGACTGAGCTTACAGAACTGGAGGTTGTTAAAAGAAGTATTGCGCCCATTGAAGTGTCTTCCTGAATCAGAGGTATGGAAATCATCATTTCAAGGGATTCATCTCCAAATTCAGATTTTAGGGTTTCAAACTGGTAATCACCTTCAACTGCAGAGAGGGTTTCAAGGTTTTTCATGCTTCGTTTCACAAATCCCTTTACAGATTCCGGCATTGATCTTGTATTGTATACCGATCTCAGCTTCTTACCATCTTTTAAAAATATTTCACATTGTTTAAAGGGAATTATAGTGTTTATTGCATCTGTTACTTCATTAAAAAGTTGTTTTTCACTTGAAGCTGAATTTGCAGCTCTGGCTATAAAGAGTAAGGTTTCCAGTTCACGTTTACTACGTTTGGATTGGGATATTTCATCACCCACCAAGGTTGTTCCTATCCTGTCACCATCTTCATTGGTTATCTGTCTCATGAATAGTTTGTAGGGTTTGTATATACCTGGTTTTTCCATGAGATCCAGTTCCATGGTCATGGTTTCATCAGGGGCCAGTTTGGATAGCGATTCCCCCAGAACCATTCCATCATTGCTTGTGACAATCTCATGAAGGTTTTTATTCCCAAAGAACATTTTAAATGTTTTATTAAGCATTATAACATCCATATGTTCATTTATAGTGAACACGATAGTATCAGGATTGTCTATCAACGTTTTGAGCTTTGTTTCCTCCACCACTAATCTGTGAAGCTTCGATGCTGTGGTTACCATGTCCACCATAGCATCAGAAATCTGTTTTTCAGCAGATTCTCCCTTTAAATCCACTTTGACCTCAGTTTCCTGGCTTAAAGACCATAATTTACTTCTGCCCACAAATTTGTAGGTTAAAACACCCTTTTGCATTGAGTATTTCCAGATATTTCAGCACGGTTGCTCTGCTCCTGCTGGTTCCCAGGGTTATCTTATCAAGCATGCAGTCTTCAGGTGGGTGGGATTTTATGTATGCCACTATGAGTCTTTCAGTACTGGATAGTTCTTCCATGTTTACCTTCCCAAATGTCTATACTATATAGTATAAACTATTGGAGCATATAAATATTGTGCAAAAAGGGATTTAAAACTATTATTAGGGATTGAACTTGCTATTTCAGATGATCTACATCTTCGTACAGAAAGTTTTATAAAGGAAGAGTTATACTATACGTTATAGTTATACTATAAAGTATAGGTGAATGTGTACTTGAAAATTCATAACATGGAGGGCCAAATATGAACTACGAAGAAATGGTAAAAGAATTGAAAGAAGTTTTAGGACTTAAAGGAAGTCCTGTTGCAGTTAAACTAGTTAAAAATCCAGATGATATACCACAATCTTGTGGTAAAATGCCTGAAAGAAGAAGGCACTGTGAATTTGTTCAGGATTCCAGACTCAAGGGAAGTGCAGTATATGCAACCAGTGCCGAGCATTTATGTAAAGGTGGTGCAGGTGTGATGGGAATTGGTAAACTCCCAAAAGTTGTTGCAGATGGCAGCACCTACCACAAGCTCGGTAACTTCAAAACAGCTGAAGGAGCCCTTGAAACTGTTGAGGCCATTCCAAAAGTGGAAGATGAAAACTACGCATCGCTCTACGCACCACTGGAATCTGCAAAATTCGATCCAGATGTTGTGGTCCTTGTACTAACACCAAAACAGGCACTTCGTGTTAGTCAGGCCTATCTCCAGCTTAAAGGTGGAAGATTATCCTGTGATTACTCAGGAATACAGTCAGTTTGTGCAGATGCAGTTGTTGCAGTTAAGGAGAGGGGTGTGCCCAACATGACCCTTGGATGTAATGGTTCACGTAAATTTGCTGGGATAGCTGATGAAGAGGTTGTGATGGGAGTACCACCAGAGAACCTTGAGGACATTCTGGATGCCCTCAAAACATTCAAAGAAAAATGGGGATAGATCATGCAAAGAGTCAAAATTCGGGGCATTAAAGCTCCAAATTCTGCAATACTTGCAGAGAACATTATAAAAAATGGTGCAGATGATGGGCTGATACTCACCCTAAGTCCAGGTTCAGAGAAGGGCCTGGAGGATGTTGCAACCAAGTACGGATTAAAAATGGAAGTTCAGAAACTTGAAGGAGAGGTAGTTGTTAGAATGACCGCTAAAGATGTTGAAACGTTGGATGTTACAGGGGAAACTTGTCCGGGACCCATAATAATTGTAGGAGATAAGCTAGATTCCATGGAAGTTGGTGAGCGCTTGAAGGTTAAAAGCAGCAAGGCCGAAACTATTGAGGATATTTCAGTTTCCATTCCAGGAATGGGTGGGAAGGTCGTTGCAGCTGGAGAAGAGAATAGTAAAAGATATATATTAATTGAGAAGGTTCCAAAAACTGAATCTTTGACTGATAAAAGTTCAGTATCAATGAAAAGGGATAAAGTACTTGTTGTGCAGAGCAACGGTATAGGTAACGCTGAGAAGGCCTATGCAACTTTTATATTCTCAAAAGCAGCCCTCAGCATGGGAAAAGAGGTTACAGTTTTCCTGCTCATGGACGGGGTGAGCATAGCCAAGGATGGAAATGCAAAAACAGTTAAACACCCTGCATTCAACAGGCTGGATGTTCTTATGAGGGAAGCTGTTGATGCTGGTGCGAAGGTATACGTTTGCGAGTTAAGCGCAGAGTTCAGGGGTATGAAACAGGAAGATCTTGTTGATGGTGCTAAACTTGCAGGGGCTGCAACCTACATAACCCTTCTAAGCGACCCAACCTATGCAGTTGTGAATTTCTGAGGTGATTTAAAATGGAATTTAGTTATCAAATATTAATACTTTCAATACTCATGAGTGGAATGGTCACAGGATTTATAACCTTCAGGATGCATGGCATGCGCCTTGCACCCCACTTTATAGCAATCATACTTGCATTCATAGCAACACTTACAGGACTGGTGACAGGGAACATCTGGGTTTTATATGCAACAGTTTTACTTCAGTTTGCTGCAGTTATAACTGCCTTCACCCAAACCTGGGCAGTTTTGAAGTACAACTTCCAGACAGCACCATCTTACGCACCACATCTGGCACTTATGGCCTTGATTCCAGTACTGACAATTGCATCAGTACTTTAATTCTTTATTTTTTAGAATAAATGAATATTAAATCAATGAAGCAAAAAAAACTTGAAATCATGACTTTTTTTAATTTAAGGTGTTTAAAAAGTAGATATACGCCTCGATCAAAATCTTTTTTTACTTAGATTTTTGAACTTAATTTGAACTTATTTTGAACTTAATAAAACGTAAAAATTATTATTTATCTAAAACAAAATAATTACTGATAATAAACACCTTTTCAATGAAAAGAATGGAACTCCTTTATAAATATCCATAATTGATTGATCTAAATGATTAATCATTATAAAATATGTTTATATGTTACTAATTCATTAGGTTATCTGTTTGTAAAAGTCAAGGAGGCTTGAAACGAACATTTACTTGGGAGGGATTGAAAATGAATTTTAACAAGAAAGTTATTGGTTTTATTTTAGCCATTGTAGCTTTTATAGCTGTTATGTTGGTTCCTATTCATGGATTAAGTTATCCAGGGCATGCCGCACTTGCTCTTTTGGTTTTTGCTATAATCATGTGGGGTACTGAGCCCGTTGATTTGCCAGTTACCTCTATTATGATACTGTTTTTATTACCTTTGCTGGGTATTGAGAGTTTTACCAATGCTGCAATAGGTTTTGCTAATCCAATTATCTTCCTGATGATTGGTGGATTTATTCTGGCTGAGGCCATACGTAAAAGTGGATTGGCTAAGCGTTTCACTTATTTTTTACTGTCAAAACTGGGTACAAGTCCCAGTATGAGTATTTTTGCAGCAGTATTCTCAACTGGACTTTTATCTGCATGGATTGAGAATGTTGTGGCATTTGCAATGCTACTGCCCATCATCAAGGAAATCATACCTCTCATGGGTGTGAAAGACGCTGAGAAGGGAAACAGTAACTTTGCAAAGGCCATGGTACTTGGTGCTTCGTACGGTTCACTTGCTGGTGGATTTGGAACTGAGATTGGTACTGCACCCAACCTTATGGCAGCTGCATACACACACCTACCCTTTGCAAACTGGATGGTCTTCGGATTCCCACTGGCAATAGCAATGCTATTCATCATCTGGAAAGTTTTACAGTGGGTGTTCCCACCGGAGGTTAAGGGAATAGTCGGTGGAAAGGAAACTCTCCTAAACACCCTCAGCACACTGGGATCCATCACTAGAACTGAGAAAATAACCGCTGCTATACTCTTCTTCACCATACTTCTGTGGGTTACGACTGGAATAACCGGACTTGACAGTTACTCTGTGGCACTCATTGGTGCTGCACTCTACTTCATAACTGGCGTTGTAGACTGGAAGGATGCTCAGAAGAACATAGACTGGGGACTCATCATC
This sequence comes from Methanobacterium aggregans, assembly GCF_017874455.1. NCBI lineage: Archaea > Methanobacteriati > Methanobacteriota > Methanobacteria > Methanobacteriales > Methanobacteriaceae > Methanobacterium > Methanobacterium aggregans. The sequence goes on from NZ_JAGGLN010000002.1 coordinate 369,393, forward strand.
TTCTTCGGAGGTGCACTGGCACTTGGAGCTGCACTCCTAAACACGGGAGCAGCAAATTTCCTTATAAACAACCTCATAGGACTTATGGGAAGTGACCCCTCCACAATGGTAATAATGATACTATTAATGGTCATAGCTGTGATATTCACACAGGTCATGTCCAACATAGCACTCTCAGCTATCCTTATTCCAATAGCTGTTACCTTATCATCCACTCAGGGCCTTCCTGTTGGAACCTACGCAGTTCCTGTTGCAATTGCATGTTCACTGTCCTTCATGTTCCCAATGGCAGATCCAACGGTGGCAATGGCATATGGAACAGGTTACGTGAAAATAAAAGAGATCCTGAAGGCAGGAATACCAATGGTCATCATAGGAATCATACTAACCATAATAATCCTGCTGACCATAGCTAAACCATTCCTAGGATAATGTGATTGAGTTATTTACAGATATAAAATTCTGTAAATTTTTTATTATTTTTAGGACATTCCACAAATATTAAGAATTTCTGAAGAACCTGATTATGAAACCTGAAATTTTGGAGGTTTGAAGTTATGTTTAAAAAAATATTGTTACCTACAGATGGTTCAGAAGCATCTGAAAAAGCAGGTCAATATGCTATTTCAACTGCAAATTCAGATGGTGCAGATATAATTATTCTAAATGTGATTGACACCAATTACTTGAAATCGTTATCACAAATGATTTAAAAGAAAAATTGGATGAAGAATTACGTGAAGCAGGAAAAAAATCTGTTGAAAAATTTAAAAAGAAAATTGAAGATGAACAGTGTGCTGGTAACTGTAAGAACATTAAAATGATAACTATGATCAAACATGGTCAACCTGCAGATGTTATCCTAAAAACAGCAAGTCAAGAAGGTGTAGATAAGATAGTAATTGGAAAATCTGGTAAACAAGGCTTGGAAAGATTCTTATTGGGCAGCACAACAGAGAGAGTGGTTAGAGGGACAAAGGTTCCAGTTACCATTGTAGTTTGAGTATTTTCTTTATTTTTTCTGACATTTAAACTATTTTTTCTTTTAAATCATTAATTTAACCTTTTTATAATTAAATGTGCCTTAGTTTTAAATTTTAAGGTTGATATCTCTCCAGTAAATAGAAATACCATCCAGTGAGGGATAAACACTGAAACCAAACCAGTTTCCAGTTCCATTTATGTCATTGGCTTCAAAGTACTTGGTTTCCTGTTCATCCATTGCCCTGCGGAAGGTTGTTTCATAGTTGGTTCCTAAAAGTTCAGGGAATCTTTCCCAGATGTTTTCTCCAACGAGATCCTCAGGTTCAGCACTGAAGTACTCCCCAGCAGCTTGATTGACGTAAATAAAATTCCAGTAGGAATTCAAAGCAAAAAATCCATCCTGGATGCTATCTAAAATCTTTTTTATTTGATTTTGAGCATTAGCAAGTTTTTCTTCAGCCTGCTTACGTTCAGTATCATTGAAAATATAACCCTTAACCTGAATCAGTTCACCCAAATCATCAAAAATACCTACAACATTGGCAACGACGTGTATCCTCAAACCATCGGATCGCCTCTGCCAGCTTTGAAAACCCTTGATGTTACCCTCCCTCTTGAGACGCGTAACCATGTAAGGCCAGTCAAAGGAGTTGGACTGTGAAATATTCCATTGAAGTGCAGTTTTATAATCATCAAATCCGTAGATTTCAGCAAATGCGGGGTTACATTCTAAAATTTCCCCATTAGGTGCTGCAATAAAATCCCCAGTCAAATCCTCCTCAAATAGACGATGATACTTCTCCTCACTACGTTTAAGAGATTCTTCAGCCTTTTTACGCTCAGTATCATCAAAAATATAACCCTTAACCTGAACAAGCCCACCCAAATCATCAAAAATGCCCACAAGGTTACTGACAACGTGAATCTCCTTCCCATCAGGACGTCTGTGCCATCTCTGATGATCCTGGATTTTACCTTCATCCTTAAGACTGGAGATTAAATTGACCCAATCATCAGGGTCAAATTGTGAAATATCTGACTTAAGAGATTTTTCACGGTTATCGAATCCATATATTTCAGCAAAAGCAGGGTTACAGTCAAGCACCCTACCATCCAAAGTTGCAATAAAATCCCCAGTCAAATCCTCCTCAAATAGACGATGATACTTCTCCTCACTACGTTTAAGAGATTCTTCAGCCTTTTTACGCTCAGTATCATCAAAAATATAACCCTTAACCTGAACAAGCCCACCCAAATCATCAAAAATGCCCACAAGGTTACTGACAACGTGAATCTCCTTCCCATCAGGACGTCTGTGTGTTGACTGGTGGCCATGGACTTTATGTTCCAGTTTAAGGCGTTTTATTAAGGTTTCCCAATCATAGGGGTTGAAATTCGATATGTCTGATTGAACAGCCAATTCACGGTTATCAAAGCCGTAAATATCCGCAAATGCAGGGTTACACTCAATAACCTTACCCTCCATCGTTGCAATAAAATCCCCAGTCAAATCCTCCTCAAACCAGCGCCTGTACCTCTCATTTTCTTTAATGAATTCTGCAGAGGTACTCCCTGTGACCTCCTGAATCTGCACTAAAAACCCGGAATCAAGCACGGAAATGTTCCAATCAATTAAAAGCTCACCAGACTTTGTTGTGATGGCTTTGGTTTCAATATTCTCAAAATCCAAGGGAGCTTGAAACCTAGTTGATCCTTCTTCAAGCAATGTTTCCTTTTTTTGAGCCATGAATGCAGTGTCAAAGATATCAATGTCTGAAGCATCTTCAGGAATTCCAGTTATCTTTAATGCAGATTGATTGGCATCCACCAATTTACCATCCACATCACAGAGAAGAAGGCCTATGGGAGATTTCTCGAATATCTCCATTAAATTAATGTGATTGCTTTTAAAACCTATTCCCCCTTGATACTATCAGTTTTTATGGTGTTTTCAGTTCCTGACTTTTTAGATATTAAATGGGTGGAGGATGATTATATAAGTTGAGGTGGTTCAAGAGCTGTTTAAAAAAATTTAAAACTGGATTTAATTCCATACTTTTTTGATAAATTTTATATATGGTTTCTATTTAACAGTTAAAGAGATAATTAATTATTAATATGATATATGTTAGTTTAGGAGGAGAAAAAATATGGAAGATAAACATATGGACATGTTGATCTATGTTATGGGTTTTTTAGGATTGATAGTACTTCTTGGAGGAGTATTCAAGCTTTACACATTTAAATACGGTTTATTTGCTGCTATAATAATATGGTTCATATCTGGAGCAGCTAAGAGATACTACAGTTAAACACATGTCATTTTATTTTTAAATATTTTTTTATGAAGATTTAAAAAGATTTATAAGTTTTTTAGCTGTTTTTAGAGGGCAATGAATGTTCAATTTCCAATTATAGATTATTCCGTGCATTTGCACATCAAAAATTCACAATATTTAAATAATATGATAATTTATTACATACATGATGTTATGAAGAGAGGATATCGGGTATGCAAGGACTGTGGTGGACGTTACGATCTCCAGCCTGGAGAATTGCCTGGAGAATTGCCTGGAGAATTTGAAAGCCGCAGTTGTGGGGGAAAACTGGAGTATTATGATAATAACGGGCATAAAAGAGGATGCATGCCTGTGTATCCCAACGCTAATAGATCAAAAGAAAGAAGCCCCTTACTCAAAATTTTAATTTTCTTTGTGGTTGTCTACGCAGTGTTCCATGTTTTCGGTGGTGTGGTAATAAGTGTTATAGGAGCAACAACTGAAGTAGGGAGCCCTGGAGCCACCTATGTATTTGTTCTTTTCATGGTGATTGCCATTGCAGTTATCTTAGTTCTGTTATGGATTTTATTTAAGAAATGATTATTGGATGGGATTAACTAGGATTTATTAAAACTAATTGGAGAATGGGAATATGCGTTATTTGAAATGCAAAGAATGCGGTGGAATTTACGAGCTTCAGGAAGGAGAATCCCCTGAGGATTTTGATGTTTGCCACTGTGGGGGGAAATAGAGTACCATCTTTCACGTGATGAACTGAATGAGAGATCTGAGTATGTTCCATCTGATGAGGAAATAGCCTGGAGAGAGTCTTCCAACAGAAACCTGTTAATCATACTCATTATTGCAGGTACCGTTATATTCCTAATACCAATGGTCATTGCACTCCTGATATATAGCGCCTATTTTTAGAGCACTTGAACAGAGCAGAACTGCAGTTATTCTTGTTCAACGAAAATATTGAAAAAATGTAAAGTGAATATCTAGAAAAAAATCTACACCAATAACAACCATCCGAAGTTTGAAATGGAACGTCATGAATCTAGTATCATACTGCACTTAAACGTTATAAAACAAAAAAAATAATCAAACATAATCACAGATTACGTGTTGATGAAAAAAAAACATTATATTAAGATTAATTGACAAATAACAATATAAAAATAACTGAAGAGTCATTAAGGTGGTTTAGTGCCAGGATTACCTTCTGGAGCTTTTGCTCAAGTTACGGGAACGCCAATTAGAACGAAAATTGGTTTAATTATCGATATAATCGTTGCAATCATATTTATAGTCTATTTTTTTGCATTCTATTGGTGGTTTTGGAGAAAATATAGTAATATAGGTGAGAATGTAGAAGATGAAGAATAAAATGAAGAGGATATTTGATATAATTTAATATAACAAGAAGTTAATTACTAATTTTTATATTTCAGCATACATTCATTATTGGATAACATCAACAATTTAAATTATTATTGACAACCACTTGGAATTTAAAAAGAAGATTTTTTTGATTTATTTTGAGTAATTTGAAGACGCCGGGACTGGGATTTGAACCCAGGACGAGCGGATGCTCAACAGGATTTCGAATCCTGCGCCTTACCTGACTAGACTATCCCGGCAGATGATCATGATAGGTTATATCTTATTTAGAAGAGGTTCCTATTTATACTATTATTCAAACTAATCCAACTTAAAATTTGGTTTTAAATTAAAAAAAGGAATTATTAAGGTTCCAAACTTTACCGTACCTTGATCACAGGCAGCCTGACCTCTGTTAGGAGTTCTTCCTCTGAAACCATGTTAGGATCATTGAGGTAAACCTCTGTTATGGGCCCAACGATATCGTAGCCGTTGTCCACTGCGTGCTGTGCCACTGTGTGGATTACAGGGCCAACATCTGTGTAAGGCCCCTTATGGGTTGCTGCAAGTACAGTGTGTTCTGGTATGTCCTTGAAGCCCAGCTCATCTTCCTGGGGAATCTCATCTTCAACTGAAAAGCCTATTTCATACTCCAGTTTATCCTCAGGCACATCTTCAGGGCTGTTGAAGTAAGTTCCGTAGACTGTTCCAGTCATTTTAAGGTTCTTCTTCATTACGAGCTGTCCCACTTCCTGCATATGCTCTGGTATCTTGTCATAACTACCACTGTATGGTATGTAAGCTACTTTTAATTCTTCAATCCTTTTTTCAGTTACTTCCATTTTGAACTCTCCTGGTTTTAGTAAGTTCTCGTTGACTAATAACCATTGCGGATAAACTTCAGAATTGATATTTCGGATTTATCTAGGGTTTCCAAAAGGGTGGGGAGGTAAAATTAATAATATAACTTAAAAATAGAATTATATTCTCTTCAGGCAATGCTTGGTGGCCTGTTGGTGTTGAGGGTTATGGCACTGTCTGCAGAATTCTGTAGAGCTATGCTGAAACCTGGTTCAGCTCCAATTACAATTGTTTTTTTACCGTTTTCCTTTGCTATGTTTACGAGTGGGAAAAAATCAACGTCTCTTGTCATAAGAGCAATTATGTCTATATCAGGGTTGTGAATTAGTTCATATGCTTCCACAGCTATGTGAACATCTGTTTCTCCTGCAACAATTATGGGTGAGAATCCCTCATTTGTAACTGCTTCTATGAGCTTGCCTGAAGCGTACTGGTTTAAAAAAACTTTTCCAACTCTTACACTTCCATACTGGCTGATTATTTTTCTCACAACATCGAGATGGCAGTCAAATTCTTTTCGGAGCATGTTTGGTCCATCTACAAGAAGTCCCACGTTCTTTCCATCCTTTCCTTCATTTAAAAGGGGGAGGCGATCCTTCAATGAATTGAATTTTTCTAGGTTAGCCATTTTTTTTCATCTCCATGATGTTCAAAATTTTAATAAATTTTTTACTTTGAACATAAGTGAATGTACATTTCTATTATTAACAAAGAATAAGTACCTATGCCTAAATCAGACCCAAATCTACACCAAATCCAAGTTTTCCATTTTAGTTTTAAAACGATACTTTTATGTATTGAACTAGTGATTGCAGAAAAAAATCAATAGATATGCAAAAATCGAGTTTAGAATTGAACTTATTCCCTCCCCAGGTAGTTTCAAATGCAGAATATTTATATCATCCCAAGATATAGTCGTGTAACGATATAAATTTTCGGTGGAGTTGTAGTATATGGATGAAAAGGTAGATGAAGCCATTGAATACTGGAATAAATTAAACAAAAGCCTTCACTTGAAACATCATGAAGCAGCTAAAAGGTACGATTTAAGCTTGGAACAATTTCATTTACTTCTGGAACTTGAAGAGTTGGAACTGAATGTGCAAGGGGATGTATCTCAGAAGGTCCCAAGTGTTGGAGAAATAGCAGTTCGAAAGGGCTGTGCACCACACACCATATCCGAGAGGTTAAGTAGACTGCAAAAAAAGGGACTCGTTGATAGGGTTAAAGATCCGCATGACCTTAGAATAAGCAGAATAATCCTTACAAAAAAAGGTAAAGGAATTATAAAACATATAAGGCATGAATCCAGGGATATATTTCTAAAAAACTTGTTTGAAAGTATGGATAAAGGATCCCTTGAAGAACTGGTTGAAGGTCTCAAAGAACTCATGAAAAAGTTGGAATAACTCTAAAAAAAAGATTGGAGTGTATCGAAGGAATGAGAAATGACAGATACTATTTACAAAACAGAAATTGCAAGAAAATCCTATGGAAATCGCTACAAAATAATGATCGTAGTTTTAACTGCAGTTTTCATGGCAGTTTTAAATACAAACATAGTTAACGTTGCCCTTCCAACCATAACAAGTTTTTACAACGTTCCTGTTGGACTGTCACAGTGGATAATTACAGGTTACCAGGTTACAGCAACCATAACTCCCCTGATATTTGCAAAATTATCGGATCGAATTGGAAAATCAAGAATATTTCTAATTGGCCTTTTAATATTCACAATCAGCTCATTTTTATGTGGAATTTCAACATCATTACCTGAGCTCATCTTCTTCAGGATAGTGCAGGCACTGGGAGGGTCCATGATCATGAGCATCAACCTCGCAATCCTCATGCAGATATTTCCAGGCCCAGAGCGAGGAAGGGTTATGGGCTATTTCACAGCCATAATCGGGTTTGGAATGATCATAGGGCCAACAGTGGGAGGAATATTAGTTGATACTCTCGGATGGTCTTATATATTCTTCGTTAACCTCCCAATAGGAATACTGTTACTGTTACCCACACTCAAATACCTTAAAATAGAAGAAAAAATTACAAAAGAATGGTACAATGATTATACAGGATCCATACTCTTCATAATATCCATTGGAAGCTTCTTCATGGTTTTAAATACCATATCCAACACTCCAGTTGATGTAAATGCTGCAGCAATTTACACTGCAGTCTTTATTGCATCACTCGCTGGCTTTGTAGTTAGAGAGATCAGGGTTGAAAAACCATTTCTGGACATATCTGTGTTTAAGATAAGGAGTTTCACGTTTCCCAACATCAGTCTGGTGCTCTACTTCACAGCAACCTTCATAATGGTTCTTATTCAACCATTTTACTTCGAAGGGGTCATGGGCTTCAGCCCTTCAAATGTGGGAATTTTAGCGGCTGTAATGCCCCTTGCAATGATGATTAGTTCCCCAGTAAGTGGAAGGATTTACGACAATCTGAAACTTCAGAAAAAGTCATGGATCGTTGGAAACTACGCAATGGTGGGCATAACACTCATGGGAATTGCGTACTTCATCTGTGGCTATGGATTTGAAGATTCCAACCTCACACTGATAGTGGCAAGTTTTTTACTTGCAGGGATCTGTCGTTCAATCTTCCAGGGACCTAACAACCTGGACATCATGGCTGCACTTCCACAGGAGAGGGGTGCCCTTGCGTCAAGTATAACAGTAACCAATCAAAGCTTTGGACTGGCCCTGGGTACTGCCATGGGGACTTTACTCCTTTCTGTACTTCTATTTGGAGAAGGGTACTCTGGAGATGTTGTGGGTGCAAGTGCAGGTCTTCTGAAAGGAGTTTGTGGAACAACGATGTACATAAGTTCAGCACTCTGTTTTGTAGGAGCTTTTCTATCTTATAAATGGGGTTTAAGAAGTGGTGAGAACTGAAAGTTGCTTAAAAAGATTTTATTTAATATTCTGAAGAACAATTTTTTTAATCTTTTATTTTTAATCCGAAGATGTAAACTATAAATATGTGATTGACTAATCAGTCTAATAATTGTTGAAGAATTATTGAAGTAAGTAGGTGGATAATTTGAATGAAAAGGAACTGAAAATAATGGATACCTCCCTAAAACTCTTCGTTGAGAGAGGATTTCATGGAACTTCAACTGCAGAAATTGCAAGAAATGCAGGAGTTGCAACAGGCACACTTTTCCACTACTTCAAGACCAAAGAAGACCTCATAAACCATTTGTACCTTTACTCTAAGGAAAGTCTTCTTGGCTCTGTTAGTGGACACTACAACAATGCAGAATCATTCCAGGAAAATATAAAAAGATTGTGGTTGAAACTGGTATATTTCGGAATTCAGGAGTCAAACCAATTTCAGTTCATCCTCAGTTTTCACTGCTCTCCTTACATCACATCTCTCACAAAAAGACAGGTTGAAACTAAATTTGAAAGCGTTTTCGAAGCCTATAAGATTGGGCTTGAAAAACAGGAGATAAAGGAAGCATCCTATGAAATGCTTACAGATTGCCTCTGGGGCAACGTGGTGGCTACCGTCAACCACTTCGAGAGGTACCCTGAAAGATTCAACGAAAAGACATTAAACCTTGCATTCGAACTTTTCTGGGGTGGAATTTCCAAATAAATAATTTATAGAAAATAATTTTCAAAATTTTATTTAAATGATTAATTAGAATTATTTGAGGTTTATGATATGCAGAAGAGAACAATCACAAAAACAGGACAAGAAATCTCTGCACTGGGATTCGGTGCAATGAGGCTTCCCACCAAAAACAGCAGGATTCAGAAAGAAGAAGCAAAAAAAGAGATATATTATGCTATAGACCATGGTGTGAACTTCATAGATACTGCTGTGCCCTACCATGGAGGTGCAAGTGAATCCTTCCTTGGTGAGATACTTTCTGGAGAGTACAGGGACAAAGTGAAGATTTCAACGAAAATGCCCCCGTGGTCTGTTAAGAAGTACGAGGATATGGAGACTATTCTGGATAAACAGCTTGAAAGGCTCCAAATAAACTGCATTGATTATTACTTCATTCATAGCCTAGGTAGGGGAAGCTACGAGAGACTTGAGAAGATTGGAGTTTCAAAGTTCCTTGAAAAAGCCAAAACAGAGTGTAAGATCAAATATGCAGGTTTTTCGTTCCATGACAACCCGGAAGCATTCAAGGAGATTGCAGATGCCTACGATTGGGATGCTTGCATGATACAGTACAACTACATGGACGAGGAAAATCAGGCTGGAAAAGGTGGTATGGAATATGCTGCCTCCAAAGGTATGGGAATTTTTATAATGGAACCTCTTAAAGGTGGACACCTTGCAGGAGATGTGCCTGAAAGGGCCGCAAAGATATGGGACCGTGCTGAGGTTAAAAGAAGTCCTGCAGACTGGGCTCTGCGTTGGGTACTGAACCATCCTGAGGTTACCTGTGTACTGTCTGGAATGAACAGTGCGGAACAGGTAGAGGAGAATCTGAAGGTTGCAGGAGAGGTTCAGCCGAACTCATTAACCTCTCAAGAGCTGAAACTCTACGAGGATGTTAAAGAGGTTTACAAGGATCTTACAAAGGTTAACTGTACAAGCTGTGGTTACTGCATGCCATGTCCAGTTGGGGTGGATATTCCAGGGTGTTTTGAAATTTACAACACCAAGTACATGTTCAAAGATAAAAGTGCACCCTTTTCCTACCTGATACGAATGGGTGGGGTCATGAGTGGTAACGAATCAAATGCCGGACTCTGCATAGACTGCGGTAAATGTGTCAGAACATGCCCACAGAAGCTGAGCATCCCAGAGCTTTTGGGAGATGTTTCAAGTGAACTGGAGGGCCATGGATTCCGTTACAAGGTGAAATTTGCAAAATCAGTTGTTATGCCCCTTATGGATGTGTTCATAGCACTGCAGCATCGGTTTTCAGGGAACAAATCACAAAACTGAATAATTCGCTCCGTTTTCTAGGAATATTTAATTTTAAATTATTAATTTTAAATTTTTAATAATTGATTAAGAATGAAAAATTTTAGGTTACCCTGATCCTTTTTTTAAATTTTTATGAATATCATAAGCATTTTGAAGCTCTTTCCTACTCCTATCTCCACCATGACCTGGAATAAAAATCTTTGAACCTGTTTTCAGAAGTTTATCCCAACTCTCAATCATGACCCCAGGATCATCTGCAAATGGTGGGAAAACATAGCCTCCGAAAACTCCAAAGACGGTATCACCAACCAGTGCCAATTCATCATCCACCACAACACTCAAAGAACCATAAGAATGGCCAGGAGTGTGGATAACGTGTGCATCAATTCCAAAATCATTCAGACAAAATGTTTCATCCACTTCAATGTCTGGATCCACGGATCTGTATTTGTAACGTGACTCCAAACTTCTTCCACCCCCTTTAAACATTTCAACTGAAGTAACAATGAACTTGGTAAGGAAGTTGGTTCCCTGTGGCAGTGGAGTGTTTCCCCTCATCAAGTACTCTGCCTCGCTTCTTTGAACGATTATTTTTCCATGATATTTTTCTTTCAGGGCTGCGGCATTTTCAACATGATCAAAATGGGTGTGGGTGAGTACAATGGCTTCCAGACCATTTCCAGCTGTTAAAATATCAAGTTTTTGATTTAACTTTTTCCATGAGCTGGTTCTACCAGTATCCACAAGAACATGTTTACTTCCCCTTGAAATTAAAAAAGCGTTGCTTCGACCATTTAAAACTTGATGAACAGTATTTTTTCCATGTGTGATCCATTTTTTCATGTTTTTCATCAACCTAATTTATGTTTTATCCCTTTACCCATAACCTTTATTCACCATTTAAATCTTTTATAAACTATTCACAGTCCTTTTTCATTTACCCACTTTTATTACCCATAATTCTTAAAAAAGTTTTTAAAATCCCTTCAAAGACTATATCATCACATAAACCTACTTTCAATTATCAGGATTCCTGTAAAAAAAGAACAAACGGCTTAAAATTGATGACAAACAGAACAGTGTAAGTGATATCATTAAAATCTGTCTTACACTAGGTTGAGGTAGTAAAAGTGATATAACTACCATTCCCATTAGGAAAGCCCCCAGATATTTGCCCACTGGATCGTAAACTGGAGTTTCAAGTCCAGACGTTGCAATGAAGAGGCTGAACATGGTAATGATAAGTACCAAAACCATTGGATCGTACCAACCCACCAGTACAAATGCAGAAAAACATACCAGTATCAGAACAAAATCTGCTAGCACATCCATGTAAGCTCCTGCATTTGAGGTTGAATTCATTTTCCTTGCAATGTAACCATCCATGAAGTCTGTGAAACATGCAAAAGCAAATAGTATCATGGAAATTGAATATAATCCTTTAAAAAATGTGAAAACAAAGAGAGGAGCTATTAAAAATCTTATGGAGCTTACTCCCGATGGAATGAATGATCTTTTAAACATCTTTTTCTCCAAAATAATATGTGTAGAATCGATCCATCAATAGAAAAAGAACTGGATATAAAATCCATTCTTGATACTCTGGATTGGTTCTTTCTAAAACTACCTATGCATTCACGTTAGAATCTGGGATACGAAGTTTGAATATTCAACTTTGTCTGCAGAGCTTCCAAATTTCTCTGAAACTTCAACTCGTACTGAGCTCTTCTTAAGGATATCCGCCATAAACTGGTTTGAATCATTGTTATCTGTTCCACCAGTTGAATAAACCCCTACTGTAATGTTTTCTGGTAAGTTTAATCCCTCCAGATAAGAATTTATGGTACCTGAGGGCTTGCCACCGTAAGTAGGGCTTCCAACCATCAGTATACTGTATCCGGACAGTTTTGATGCATCTGAAGATTTAGGTCCTGCAAGTACAACCTCATAACCCTTTGCCTTTAAATCATTAGCCATTGATGATGCCACATTTTTGGTGTTTCCTGATAATCCTGGATCGTAGACTATCAGGGCCTTGCCTGTAACTGCACCATCTGGTTTTAAGGTTTCAGCAGCGTAACTTCCAGAAAGACTAAACAACCATACACCTGCTGCAGCCACCATTATTATGGCCAACACTATTCCTATTATCTTCAGTATACCCATAAAAAAACTTCCTTAAATTTTTTCTAGTTTCAAATATCTTTACTTGTGGTGTTCACAAGATCACGAGCCCATTCCCTTATTAAATCCCAGTCACGGTAATCATAGCGTTTACTGGTGTCTATACCCTGTTTTTCCAGTTCTTTTTTAATGAAGCCCCTTGTGAATTTGTACATCAGCCCATGTTTGGCTTCTGGGTCGTACACACTGCCAAACAGTCCTGTGGCCACGGGTTTATTTAGTAGGTTCTTCTTGGCAACATCATCAAGGTACTTTTCCTGTCCCTCTGCACGACTCTTCTCTTCATTGGCAGCACCGCAGGAAACAAAAAGCGCCACATTCTTACTGGCGAGAATTTCTTTGTTGTTTTTAAGGAAGTTAAGTGCATTTTTGGTCCACTTTCCCATTTTTATCCCACTTCCAACAACCACAAGGTCATATGGAGTTACATCACAATTCTTAAGACCTCTTGAATCCACTAGATCCACTTCAGCCCCTTCATCTTCCATAATCCTACTTATTTCTTCTGCAATTTCTGCAGCTGTACCGTATCTGGTTCCATACACAATTAACGCTTTCATTTCAATCCCCAACTTTAAATCAATTTTTTTAACTTTATTCATCAATTATTGATTGATTATTTTGATTTTTTATTATAAATTATATTTTGATTTTTATATGACTTTTAAAGGTTTATATGACTTTTAAAGGTTTATATGACTTTTAAATGTTTTTAGAATCTTTATATAAAGTTTCAGATGATCTTTCAAGTTTTCCCATGATTTCGAATAGAGTTTTAGCTTCCTCATCGTCCAGGGATTGGAAGAGTGCAGACACTGATTCAACATCTTCACCATTTCTTCCCTCCCAGTATCTTTGAGATTCCTCTGTGAATTTCAACCTCAGTATGCGTTTGTTGCTTTTATCTCGTTCGATTTTTAAGAATCCTCTTGCCTCCAATCTGGTGGCCAGTTGTTTAACGTTTTGGTGTGTGGTGCTCATTGCTTCTGCCACTTCCTGCATGGATGGGTCATGTTTGAATGCATTTCCCATAACCACCATCATCAGCCACTGCTTGGTTGTTATTCCATCCTTGGCAAATTCCTTGTTGATTATGTAGCCCCATCTCTGCTGTACCAGAAATAGAACTACCAGAATGTATTTCTCCATTTCAAGCCTTTCCAAGCCGAACTCTGCCTTTAATTCCTCTGGATCTTTCATTGCAATTCCTACTTTAATCTAATTCCACGTCTTTGAAGTAGTGCAAGTTTCCATGAATTTTTTTATAGAAGGTTGTTGTGATTATTAATCCTGCAATGGTCAACACCACGAAGAGAAGTGCCTGTCCCACTGCAACGTCCACACCGTTTCTTGCCATGAAAAATATCATGGAGATTATGGCCGTTCCAAGGAGGGACACCTTTACAAGGAGTATTGAAATGAGTGCATAACCCCATCCTCTACCCTTTAAGGTCATGAGTCCTGCAATAAATGCGGCTGGAACGAGTACTCCCAGATCCAAAGCCTGAATCACCAGGGTTGTGTAAGTTTCAAGTGCAGCAGGGACAGTACCATTCAGGAGTGATCCTAATATCATTGAAAGCCACATACCTGCAAGTAACAAACCCATGATTATTGGGAATACTCCTGCTACTTTAATGGTAACTCCTGGGGAGACACTTTTTTTAATTGTTTTAACATCCATGGACAACAGTCCGTAGAGGAATGTGTAGAGAGATACTGAGAACAGTGCCACATAAACCAGGAAAAGCTGGTTGTAGGATGTCAAAAATGACATGGAGGCATAGGAGTAAAGGAAGTAGAAGATAGTTCCCATCCACATCAGGTAACCCCTGAGGGAAGCTCTGGATATCAGGTACATTGATACCAGAAGTAAAGGAACAGCCACAATGAGCGTTATCACGTCTTGACCCATCATCTGGGCCACACCAGAAACTGTGTCATGTTTGTAGAGACCCTTCCAGAATAAGCCTGATGCAGTTGCAAACACCGCCAGAATTCCAATGACAATTGAATTTACGTATATTATTTTTTTATCCATTTTTTATCAACCCATAGGTAATATATTACATGTTAATTTAGGTAATATATTACCTAATATATAAAGTTTGCCCAAAATCAAAAGGTTCAGGTTATGTGAAATTTTTTACACTTGAAGTGTGGGTATGAATGTGAGCATGGATTTGATATGAAAATAAAAAATCAATTAAATGTATAAAAAAAAATAAATATGGTGATTATTTTTCTTTTATCACCAGTGTGTGGGCTGCACTGTCACCTAAACGCTGGTTCTTATCGCTTGAATGGATCAAAAGGATTGCAACCAGATAACATATAAAACCATCTATTATCCGCAGGATGTTCCTTACAAAACTCTTGGTGTAATCCATTACCTCCAGATCTTCCTCTTTTACAACTTTGATATGAATAATTCGCTTTCCAAGGGTCCGACCTCCACCTAAAGGTCCCTCTAAAAGGATGAAGTAACCAAAGAATAGTAAAAAACCCACCAAATAATTAACCACCATAAGGAATCCATCACTGGTGGATTGAACTCCTCCAAAAACAATCATCAAACCTATTACTAGCCCTGCAAGAAAAGCAAGAACGAATATTACTAACATATCAATGATATAAGCAATGATTCTATCACCTAAACTTGCTAATTGAACTTCATATCCAAGTTCAGCCCCACATTTTTGACAGAACTTAGCATCATTTATATTACTTTCTCCACATTCATTACATAACATTTTAACACCATTTTAAGGTTAGAGGAAAAGTAATATAAAGTTTTCTTTCGGTTATGTCACCAAACAGGTTATAATTTTAAAATGTAAAAGAAAAAATTGAATATTTCATGAATAAAAAAATAGGAAAGCTCTGAAATTACTTTTTCACCACAGGAAACTGAACCTCTGTGAGAAGCTCTGATTCTGGAACCTCATCTGGACTGTTGAGGTATATTTCCTCCACAGGTCCTGCAATCTGGTAGTTGTTTTTAGCTGTGTGCTCAAACAAGCTGCCATAGACTGATGCTGCTTCGCCGTAGGGGCCCTTGAATACTGTGGATACAGCTTCGTGTTCTGGAACTTTTTTTATCTGAACATCATCTTCAGGATCTACCTCACCAAGGAATGCTGCTCCAACCTCCCATTCCAGTTCTTCTGGAGCCACTTCATGGGGGCTGTTGAAGTATGCACCATATACTGGAAGTTCTATCTGAAGGTTCTTCTCCATTAAAAATCCCACTACCCTTCCAAGGAGTTCTGGGATCTTCTCGTAGCTGCCTTTGTATGATATGAAGGCTGCCTGATACTCTTTTACCTTTTTTATCTCTATCTCCATAGTTACACGTCCAAAATGTTAAAAAGGGTAGCACGTATTGTGGGGGCAATCGTGCTGTATGATAGTTTATTATGGAGTACCTTCTAGTTTTTGGGAGCGTGTGGGAAGTAAAATAATAGACAGTTTTTGAGGGTTAAGATCTTGGTTTCTGTGATCTTAAGGTATCAAATGATTATATCATGGATTATCTGTTATTTTAACAATTTTATATCTTAGGGTTGAAGAAAAAAAATATTAAAAAACGTCAGTTCAGTGAAAAAAATTAACCCAACCAATCCCCAACCTTCTCGCACACAACCTCAAAGGTCTCCTCCAGCGTGTAAATATCATGGTGAAGGGCGTTGTCTATCATAACTGCAGGTACTCCCTCAGACTCCAGTTCCTGGCATCTCTCAGCTATCTCAGGTATGTCGTTCTGGCCGTAAACTATGAAGGTGGTGTCAGCTTCAAAGCGTCCAGCAGGCAGATCCCTCATCATATCAAATACAGTATCTGGAGAGGGTTCTTTCACCCTGTAGCTTCGCTTTTTCCCCATTACCTCATGAATTCCCTCATGGAAGGTTGTGCCAAGTGAAGGTGATATTCCAAGGCGGTATTCTGCACTGCTCACAAGTGCCATGCGCCCTCCCATGGAATGCCCTACAGCTGCAACCTTTCCAAACTCCCCTGCATACTCAATGATTGTTTCCAGGTCATTGAGCGCATCTCCATCGAGTATGTGCAGATTTTCTCCATGTCCCCTGATGTCCACTGCAAATGTTGCAGCACCACATAAGGCCAGGCGCCATGCAAGTCCCAGCTGTTCCTCCTTGGAGCCACCGTAACCATGAATAACCACCGCAGCACCAACTGCATCCTCGGGTATAATACTTACACACGGAACTGTGAAGCCCTCACCTAAAATCTGTTCCCTTTTGATCTCCATTTACAAATCTCCATCATTTTTTTAATCAATAAAAGATGTTGTTTTTCAAGTTAAAAAAAGTATTCAAAAATGGAAAAATATATCAAAAAAAAACTCGTAAATGATTTTTAAATAATTTAAAGCTGCAGATGCCTCACATGATCGTGAAGACTTATCCTTGGAATTATTTCATACTTTACAGATCCGGGTACTGCATTTCGGGTCATGAACTTCATTGCAAATGAATCCACATACCTGTGGGCATTCTCTTCACTGTCCCATTCATAGATACCTTGAAAATCTCCGTTCCATTTGTTCACCATCCATATCTTCTCACGAAGACCTGGAAGACCTAATGAAAAGAACATTGGTAGTCTAGAATGTTTGATATCCTTTCCATTTTCTGTTTCTTCCAAGTGGAATCTTAAACACAGAACTGTAGGTTCACCCTCATCTTCAGTTTCTGATGCTTTGACTGCATGTTTTAGTATTGTGAATCTGTAGCCGTCGTTCATCTGAATGGTTTTACCAAGATCATCTTTTTGAAATCTTATTTTATGTGTTACAATGCCTGTTGTTGTTTTTATAAATGCGTATATTGGGTTAAAACTCATCGAGCATCCTCTCTAAATGATTTAAATCTTTGAAGGCGGAATTTTCTAAGTAAAATAGTAAAAAAACATCTTAGATGATTTAACCATCTAATCTTTAAAATGAATGATTTAAAGTGGGGAAGGTCTTAAATCTTAAAAAAGGTAGGACTTATCAAACCTTTTTAAAGGTTTGGACGCCGGGACTGGGATTTGAACCCAGGTGGAGCACAGCTCCACAGGATCTCAAGTCCTGCGCCTTCCCTGGCTAGGCTATCCCGGCATAAGATAAAAAAGGGGTTAAGCTATAAATAATTAGCTTTTAAGTTCTATTTCTATACTCACGTTATCTGGTACATTAACCTTCATAACCTGACGCATTGCCCTTTCATCGGCTTCTATACCAACCAGACGTTTGTGAATCCTGAGTTCCCATTTTTCCCATGTTGCTTTTCCCTCTCCATCTGGAGATTTACGGGTTGGCACCACAAGTTTTTTGGTTGGTAATGGTATTGGTCCTGATAGGTCCACACCTGTCCTTTCTGCGATTCTTTTGAGCTGGTCACATACGTATGCGAGTTTTTCTGGGTCTGTTCCTGTGAGTTTGATTCTGGCTTTGTGCATTCCAATCCTCCATTAAAATAAAAAGAAGGTAGTAGATTTTTAAATCCTTCAAATTTACCTTCTGTTATGTTATTCGTGTATTTATTTTGCTGGTACGAGGTCAATACACATTCCAGCAGCCACGGTCTGACCCATATCACGGATAGCGAATCTTCCCATGTGTGGAATTTCTTTGATCTTCTCGATTACCATTGGTTTTGTAGGTTTAACTACGACAAATGCTGCGTCACCAGTCTTGAGGAAGTCTGGGTTTTCTTCTTTTGTCTGACCTGTTGCAGGGTCCAATTTTTTCTGGAGTTCAAGGAATGTGCATGCAACCTGTGCTGTGTGACAGTGGAATACTGGTGTGTAACCAACTGTGATAACACCTGGGTGCTGGAGCACAACTATCTGTGCTGTGAACTCTTTTGCAACGGTTGGTGCGTTTGAGGTATGTCCTGCAACATCTCCTCTCCTGATGTCGTTTTTACCGACACCCCTAACGTTGAATCCTACGTTGTCACCAGGTTCTGCTGATTCAAGCATTTCGTGGTGCATCTCTATGGATTTTACCTCTCCACTTACTCCTGCAGGTTCAAATATAACGTTGTCAGCTTTCTTCATGATTCCAGTTTCTACCCTTCCCACTGGAACTGTTCCCACACCAGTGATGGAATAAACATCCTGGATAGGTACCCTGAGTGGTAGTTTTGTTGGTTTTTCTGGTGCTGTAAACTCGTCGAATGCAGATACGAGTGATGGTCCTTTGTACCATGGGGTGTTTTCACTTGGTTTTGTTATGTTGTCCCCTTCGAATGCGGAGATTGGTATGAAGTTGATTTTGGATGGGTCGTAAGCCACTGTTTTAATCAATGCACTAACTTCTTCTTTGAGTGCGTTGAATTTTGCTTCATCGTACTTAACAAGATCCATTTTGTTTATTGCAATAATTAACTGGTTAATACCAAGTGTTCTTGCAAGGAAAGCGTGTTCCTTGGTCTGTGGCATTATACCATCGTCTATTGCTACTACGAGTACAGCTGCATCAGCCTGAGATGCACCTGTGATCATGTTTTTAACGAAGTCCCTGTGACCAGGACAGTCCACAATTGTGAATTCGTATTTTGGAGTGTCGAATTTTGCGTGTGCAAGGTCGATTGTAACTCCTCTTTCTCTTTCTTCTGTCAGTTTATCCATGACAAATCTGAACTTGTTTTCACCATCTGAGAGCTGCTGCTCTGCGATTGCTCCAGACTGGAGCAGTACGTGTCCGACAAGTGTAGATTTACCGTGGTCTACGTGTCCAATAAACGCTAAGTTCATATGTTCTTTTGCTTTAGCCATAAATTTATACCTCCATTAACATTGCATAGCTTAGATAGCAATTAGTCTAAGATTTGATTTTATATTGATTTTAATCATATATAATGTGATCCTATAATAATTCCATTAACCTATGTAATGGTCTGGGCCATATGGTTCTGGACTTAGTCCTTTTCTTGCCCTTATCTCTTTTATTATAGTTCTTTGAAGTTCATTTGGGAGTCTTTCGAAGCCAGCACTTTCAGTTGACCATAAACATCTACCTTCTGCTGCAGATCTTATGTCTCCTGCGAATCCAAACATTTCAGCAACTGGTACTTTGGATTCCACTGTTGCCATATCTCCTTCTTGTGACATGTCAACGATCTGTCCTCTTCTGTTTTGTATCTCCCTTGTTGCTGCACCCATATAGTCTTGTGGAACGTTGATAAATACTTTTTGTATTGGTTCCAGTAGTGTTGGATTTGCAAGCATTATTGAACCGTAAACTGCCTTCCTTATTGCAGGCAATACCTGTGCTGGACCCCTGTGAACTGCGTCTTCGTGTATTTTAGCATCTTTAAGGGATATTTTAAGTCCCATGACCTTTTCTCTGGCTACTGGACCATCTTCCATTGCACTTTCAAACCCTTCAAGGAGAAGTTCCTTGATCTCATCCAAGTACTGGATACCACGGGTCATGTTTATGAATAGGGATCTCTTGTAAACATCCCATACTTTTTTGGCCTCGTCCTTTGGAAGTCCATACTCTGTGAATGTGCTTGTAAGTTCTTTTCCTTTGACACGACCTTCTTTAATATCTCCAGCCTGCATTGCCTGGAATAATTTATCTTCAAGGGGTTCTATGTCCAGGTAGAATCTGTTGTGTTTGTTTGGTGATTTTCCTTCAACAGGTCCTGCTTTTCCTGCAATTGTTTCTCTGTAAACAACTATTGGTTCAGATGTTTCTATTTCAACACCCTTCTCGTTGATACGGTAAGCGATGATCTCAAGGTGCAGTTCTCCCATACCTGATATGAGGTGTTCACCTGTTTCTTCGTTGATCTCAACCCTTACTGTTGGGTCTTCTTTACCAACCTGCCTTAAAACTTCTATGAGTTTTGGAAGGTCCTTGGTGTTTTTAGCTTCAACTGCAACTGTAACAACAGGTTCTGATATATGTTCTATGCTCTCGAATGGTGCTATCTTGGTACCGTAGTTGGTGACTGTTTCACCTGCAATAGCATTTTTTGCACCGGTTATTGCAACTATATTTCCTGCTGGAACGTTGTCTGTGTTGATCCTTTCTGGTCCCATGTAAACACCAACCTGCTGAGTTCGTGCTTTACCCATTGAACCTACAAAGAAGATCTCTGTTCCTTTTTTAATTGTTCCACCGTAAACACGCCCTGTTGCTATTTCACCTGCGTGTTTATCTATGCTCACGTTTGTGACCATAACTGCAAGTGGGGAGTCTGGGTCTGTGCTTATCATTCCCTGTCCTTCAACTGTGTCTATGTCACCAGACCATATGTTTGGTACCCTGTAAGCCTGGGCAACCTTTGGACTTGGCAGGTGCTCAACAACCATTCCAAGAAGAACGTTGTGTATAGGCACTTTATCAGCCAGTTCTTTCTGGTTGTCATCTCTACAGTACTGGAAAATATCCTTAAAGGTTATACCAGTTTTCTGCATAATTGGAACGTTTATTGCCCAGTTGTGATATGCTGAACCAAATGCAACACTTCCATCCTCTACACGTGCAAGCCATTCCTCTTTGAACTCCTCTGGAGCCATGTTCCTTATGAGTTTGTTTGCGCTTGCAATGATCTTAACGAACCTCTGCTGGAGTTCGTCGTCCCCAAGTTTGAGTTCGTTTATGAGCCTGTCCACTTTGTTTATAAATAGAACGGGCCTTACATTTTCTTTTAGAGCCTGCCTAAGCACGGTTTCTGTCTGTGGCATGATTCCTTCCACTGCACATACAACTACAACTGCACCATCAACAGCCCTCATTGCCCTTGTAACGTCTCCACCAAAGTCGACGTGCCCTGGGGTGTCTATGAGGTTTATGAGGTACTCCTGATCCTTGTACTGGTGGACCATTGAAACGTTTGCAGCATCTATTGTTATACCCCTTGCCTGTTCCTGTTCATCAAAATCCAGGAAACGCTGGTCACCTGCAAGTTCTGAGGATATCATACCTGCACCTGCCAGGAGGTTATCTGATAACGTGGTTTTTCCGTGGTCAATATGGGCCACTATACCAATGTTACGGATGTACTCAGGCTGGTACATTAAGTCCTTAATCTTTTCAATCATTTTAGAACGTCTACTCACCAAAATCACCTAAATAATTATGAAGATTCCTAAATAATTCCTACATGACATTGTATCAATGAATTAAAGCATCATTGAAAAATATCATGGAGTCACAGATTTTCTGCATTCAGCAACGTTCCATGGTGTACATGTTTAATCACTGAAAAAATCACTGATCTGAAACATTTCAGGGAAGTAAAAAAAATGCAGTCTGTGAATCTCTAAAAAGATGTAGTGGAATTAGTGTGCGGATCTTGCAACTCTCTCCTTTTCTTCCTTCTTCTGGATTGCAAAGCTCCTTGTATCATATTCTGCTGCAAACAGAAGTTCATCAGCAAGACACTCTGCTGCGGATCGTTTCCTTTTGAATGAGGATTGTAGAGCACCTTTTGTAAGGAAACCTACAGCCAGGTCAACCCTTCTCTGTGGTGCTATGTCCACTGCAACCTGGTATCCTATTCCACCGTATTTGATCCTTGTTGTTTCTTCCCTTGGAGCTGTGTTTTCAACGGCTTTAACAAGAACCTGTACTGGGTTCTGTTTTGAGCGCTGGTTTATAATGTCTAATGCATCTTTAACTATGTTGTAAGACTTGTTCTTTTTACCGGAGTTCCTCTCTGTCCTCATGATCTTGTTCATGATTCTTTCAACGATTGAAACTTTTGATTTTGCGAACTGTCTTTTAACATGTCTTCCGAGGGTGTGGGGAACCAGTATCTCGTCTAAGCAGACGTAGTTAACAAGGCCCATGTCTTCCACTTTAACCTCTCCTAAATCCCATTTATTGAAGACCTTAAAACTCATTGAATAACCTCACTTTTATCTTACTGGTTTTTCTATTTTACCTTTAACCATTTCCTCTAATGCTACGTTGTTAACTTTTGTAACCTTCCACCTGACACCTGGAATATCACCCATGGACCTTCCTGATGGTCCTCCAATTCCTTCAATCATAACTTCATCGTGTTCATCGATGAAACCGATTGCGCCGTCTCCTGGTGCGAAGGCTGTTAACTGTTTACCGTTTTTGATGAGCTGGACACGTACACATTTTCGTATAGCAGAGTTTGGCTGTTTTGCCTCTATACCCACTTTCTCTATTACGATTCCCCTTGCCTGAGGTGCACCCTCTAACGGGTCTGCCTTAACATCTAATCGTAATTCTTTCCTTTTGTAGTGAGTGTCTTTCCATCTGAAATTCTGTCTGTTTTGTTTAAGCTTTTTTGCTGCAAAAAGTCCTGGCAAATGAAATTCCTCCTTGAATTAGGATTTAATTATTAAATATTCAGTGTAACCTGATAAACATTTTAATCATTGATTTAATCAGTAATTGAATATGATAATGATCGATAAATAATCAATCCTAGCTTTTTTTCCAAAATTCAATGTTAAATTTGTAAGATGAAAAAATATCCATCCCATCTTTTTGATTATCTAACATTAAATTCTTTGGATTTTCTTCTATTTTATAATAATGTTATTTATATTATGCTGTCTCTTAGCTAAGAGCCTGGCCCTTTCAATGTTCTGACCGCCTTTTCCTATTGCAGTCCTTTTATTTCTTGAAT
Source organism: Methanobacterium aggregans (assembly GCF_017874455.1). Classification (NCBI taxonomy): domain Archaea; kingdom Methanobacteriati; phylum Methanobacteriota; class Methanobacteria; order Methanobacteriales; family Methanobacteriaceae; genus Methanobacterium; species Methanobacterium aggregans. The sequence goes on from NZ_JAGGLN010000002.1 coordinate 392,632, forward strand.
CAGTTTCAAGGGTTGCTATCTTTTCCCCGTTTTCTTTCTGAAGTATTCTAATACTTCTGATTTTAGCAGGGGCCATGAGATTACCTATAAATTCCACAGGATCTTCTGAGTGTTCTATAACTTCCACGCCTTTATCAACAGTTTTCTGGACTTTTGTGACTGTGCTTCCTCTTTTTCCGATTGCAAGTCCCATATCTCCCTTTTTAACAAGGAAGGTTAATTTGGCGTTTTCATCGTCAACTATACAGTCCTTTACCGTTGCCCCTGTCATGCTCTCAAAGAGAGCTATGTACCTTATCTCGTGTGTTGTAAATTTTATAGTCACAGAAATTACCCCATGATTTCTAGTATTGTAGAGTCACCTGGATCTTTTATGATAAGTGTGGCGACGGTGTAAGGTCTACCGCACACGGATCCAAGCTCCACGCTTGTTCCTTCATAAGTGTAAACAGGAATCTCTGATAATTTTGAGTAATGCTCAATATCCTCTTTTATATCACGAGGACAATTGTTTGCGATAATAACAAGCTTTCCTTTACCAAGTTTTAAAGCCTGAATTGATTTATCAGATCCAAGTGTGACACTCCCTGTGTCTACAGCAACTCTTATTCCTCTATCTATGTCCATCTACTGCCTCCTTATTTCTTTCTCTCTTTCATAACGACGCCAACAGATCCTGTTCCCAGTGGTATTGGCTGTCCTATTATAATATTTTCAATTATACCGGTGAGATGGTCAACTTCTCCCCTTATACTGGCCCTTAAAAGGTGTTTACCTGTTTCCTCAAAGGATGCCCTTGCAAGGACGCTGGCTTTCTCACCACTGATACCGTGCCTTCCTATGGATTTCACAATACCATCTGATGTCATCATATCTGCAACAAGCATTATATGTCTAACGTCGACTGTAAGTCCCTGTTCTTCCATTGTGCTCTGTGCTTCATGTATGATTGCATTTCTTCCGGCTTCTATTCCCAGAACTTTTTCTACTTCGTGAATGTCGTTGGTTGTTGTTCTTGTCTTATCAACACCTTCCATTTTCAGGACGGCTCCAAGATTTGAACCTTCGGTGTGTATAGCCCATTCTGTACCTTCTTTCCTTATCACGACCTTTCCGATGTTTTTAACACCACTTATCTGAAGATCGCGAACTTTATCAGCTAGAAGTCTTAATTCTCTTATTGCATGTTTAGATTCAGAAATCGTAGGTTCAAAACTCAGTAGGTTTTTATTTATATCTACTTTCTTAAAAGCTTTTTCTATCTTAGCTATGATCTCATCGTAGTCAAGCCTTTTTTCCTTCACATTTTCCTCATCGATCTCTATGCTAAGGGTCATGCTTGCGTAGTTAACGTTGAAATCCTTAAGAACATCGTTGAGAACTATTTTACCTATTCTGTTGGCTATTGTCCGGACAAATTCCTCATCTGCACCGTATTCTTCTTCGAAGTATATGGCCATTGTTGGGGTTGAGATCTTCTTACGAGCATCCACGATCTCAATGAGCCTTGGCAGACCCAGTGTAACGTTCAGCTCTGCAACCCCTGCGTAGTGAAAAGTACGCATTGTCATCTGTGTACCAGGTTCTCCAACGGACTGTGCTGCAACTGTACCTACTGCTTCACCATCTTCAACCCTTGCACGTTCATAAGCCTTTTTTATATCCCTGATAAGCGTGTCAAGTTCTTTATCACTGAGTTCATGCCTTTCAGCTGCATCAGCTATTTCATGAATCAGTTTTTCAGGAAATTTGGCTCTTTTCTTTTTAACAACCTTTTCTACCTTCTCTACCATCTCAATATCCACAAAACCACCTGGATCCAGTTCCTATTCCCTTAATAAATTATTCCCTTATGAATGATCTTAAATTTCAATTTTTATCTATTCAATTTTATGTTCATGTTGTAATTGATAATGATGAGTTACAATGAGATTTTTCTAGGGGTTTTATTTCCCCTTTGATTTTATTCTCATCTCATCTATCATACGGTCTATGTCCGCTACTTTACCGTAGTCACTTTTAGCTGGGTCTATTCCATCTTCACCGTAGTGTGTCTGGATTATAACTCCCCTGTTGTCCCTGACTGTTCCATCTGGTTTAACACTGAGATCCTGCAGTGCGTTGACGAGTCTTCTCTGCATGTAACCTGACTGAGCTGTACGAATAGCTGTGTCCACAAGACCCTCACGACCACCCATAGCATGGAAGAAGAACTCCAATGGATCCAGTCCTTTCTTGTAACTGGAGTGAACAAATCCACTTGCCTTAGCACCGAGCTCACCTTCATAGAAATGAGGAAGGGTACGTTTACTGTAACCCCTTTCTATACGTCCACCACGAACAGACTGCTGGCCCACACAAGCTGCAATCTGAGTCAAGTTCAACATGGAACCCCTAGCACCAGTAAGGGCCATTATAACAGCATGGTTCTCCATACCGAAGTAACTCTCAGCTATAACACCTGTACTGTCCCTTGCCTCACCAAGCACCTGCATGATCTTCATCTCCAGGGTTTCCCTGAGACTTCTACCAGGGAGTGCTTCAAGTTCCTCGTTATGGTAAGCTTCAATGAGCCTTTCAACCTTTTCCTCAGCCTTTTTAAGAAGTTCTTCAATACGATCCTTGGCTTCCTGAGGTATCTCCTCATCAGCAGTACTGGTTGTGAAACCTCTCTTCATTATACCGCCGATTGCAAGTTTGGTGGAGCAGTCAAGGAATTCACGAGCTGCATCTGTACCGTACTCCTTAACAATGGAGTCCAGGATCTTACCTGCAAAAGCACCATAGGCTCTCTCGTCAATAGCACCCAATTTAAGTTCTCCATCCTCAATAACAACGTAAGCATCATTCTTACAGGATTCACGGAGACATTCATCACATTTCCTGCAGATCTCAGCCTTGTAAACCATGTTCAAATCCTTAGGAAGGAGTAAACTGAAGATCTCCTTACCAGTCCAGTCCCTGCCACGTGGTTTTGGAAGTTCCATCCTTGCCTTCTTAACCATCTGGAAAACATCTTCCTCTGAGAAGTTGGATCCTAAACGTGTGAGGAGGTATGCTCCAGATATGTGGTCGTGTATTCCCCCGATGATTGGTCCACCGAACCTTGGGGAAAGTATGTGCTCCTGAACCCTCATAAGAGATTTAGCCTCAGCACGAGATTCCTGGGTCTGGAAAATGTGCATGTTCATCTCGTCCCCATCGAAGTCAGCGTTGTAAGGAGGACAGACACATAGATTTAACCTGAATGTTTTGTAAGGTAGTACCTTTACTTCGTGGGCCATCATGGACATCCTGTGGAGTGAAGGTTGCCTGTTGAATAGAACAACATCTCCATCCATTAAATGTCTCTCAACAACGAATCCAACTTCCAGTTTTTCCACAACAGCTTCCTTGGTCTCATCATAAACCCTTATCTTCCTACCATCAGGCCTTATAACGTAGTTTGCTCCGGGATGTTGTTGTGGACCGTTCATGATGTACTCCTTCATCTTGTCCATGTTCCATTCAGTTACATGAACAGGTACTGTAACTTCCTTGGCTATCATCTCTGGAACACCAACCTCGTTGATACTGATGTTAGGATCCGGGGAGATAACTGTCCTTGCTGAGAAGTTAACACGTTTACCTGAAAGGTTGCTTCTGAAACGTCCCTCTTTACCTTTAAGACGCTGCGCCAATGTTTTTAATGGCCTTCCAGAACGATGCCTTGCTGGTGGCACACCTGAAGCTTCGTTATCAAAATAAGTGGTTACATGGTACTGTAAAAGCTCCCAAAGGTCCTCAACAATAAGCTGAGGAGCACCAGCTTCCATGTTCTCCTTCAAACGCTGATTAATACGCAGAATATCCACAAGTTTATGCGTTAAATCATCCTCTGATCTTTCACCGGTTTCAAGGGTGATTGAAGGTCTTACTGTAACTGGAGGTACTGGCAGTACAGTTAAAACCATCCATTCTGGCCTTGCAACCTCAGAGTTAATTCCTAAGTATACGTAGTCCTCTTCAGGGATCTCTTCAAGACGTTCCCTCACTTCACTGGCAGTTAACTTGTAATTTCCCTCAACAATGGAAACAGGTTTATCAATCTTAACATCTTCCTGCTCAGTGTCACAGTGTGGACACTTATCCCTACGCGCAACATTATAGATCTCCTTAATAATAGGAGTTATACTCTCCTCATTCTCTATATGGTTTTCTATCTTGTTCTTGTAATCCACCATTTCAGTTTCAGTTAAAAGAACACGTCCACACTCACTGCAGGTTGACCTCAGTACCTTGTGGATGGTATCAGCAAAACCAACATGTATAACTGGTCTTGCAAGGTTGATATGTCCAAAATGCCCCTGACAATCACCACCCTTAGATCCACAGGACCTGCATCTAAGCCCAGGGTCAATAACTCCCAGCCTTGGATCCATGAGTCCAGCTTCTATTGGATATCCATCCTCATCGTAGGTATCAGGGGTTACGATCTTGGTAACGGACATTTTCCTTATATTCTCCGGAGACATCAGACCGAAGTTTATCTGGGAAATCTTCTTTAAAATTCCTTTCAAGCTCATTCTCTCCTTATAGTGCATTTAAATATGCTTATAAATCCTAATTACTAAGTTCTATTAATTTTTGTTTTTCTGGTAGTTGAATTGGCAGCATTACTGTTCCATTCCAATTTTCCCGTTCCATGTTTCCACTATGCTTTGTCTTCCATGACGAGTTTTGGGAATATGCAAAGGCTTTTGAGTTCATCGAGTAGTAGTTTGAATGCGTATGATATTTCAACAGGGAAGGTTTCAGATTCCCCACAGAGTGAACAGTAGGTTTTATCCCTTATCTTATCGTATATTGCTATCATTCCACAGTTGGCACATACAATTGCTTCATATTTATCTGATTCATCCAGAAGTCTTTCTTTAAGTGCAAGTGCTGCTCCGTGAGCTATGAGACAATCTCTTTCCATCTCACCAAACCTGAGACCACCTTCTCTTGCTCTTCCTTCTGTTGGCTGACGTGTGAGTACCTGTACAGGTCCCCTTGACCTTGCGTAGACTTTGTCTGATGTCATGTGGTGCAGTTTCTGGTAGAAAGCAACTCCTACAAAGACTTCTGCTTCAACCCTTTCACCGGTTATTCCATTGTAGAGAGATTCTCTACCTGAAGTCTCAAATCCATTCTTTTTGAGGAGTTCCATTATTTCATGTTCTTCCATTCCACCGAAGGGTGTGCCGTCCATTCTTGTTCCTTCCATGGTTCCTGCTTTACCTGCGAGCATCTCAATAACCTGACCAACAGACATCCTTGATGGTATAGCGTGGGGGTTCACTATTAAATCAGGAACTACTCCTTCTTCTGTGAAGGGCATATTTTCCTGTGAAACTATTAAACCAACAACACCCTTCTGACCGTGCCTTGATGCAAATTTATCACCAAATTCCGGCTGTCTCTGATCTCTTACCCTTATTTTTGCGAGTTTGCTTCCTTCAACTGTTTCTGTGAGTAGAACTGCATCAACAACACCATGTTCTCCATGCCTTACAGTTACTGAAGTTTCCCGTCTACGTTCCCTTGATGTTCCGAATTCATCCAGTTCCTCAAGGAACCTTGGTGGTGATGTTTTTCCAATGAGCACATCTCCAGATTTTACTTCCACCTCAGGGTTTACAATTCCATTTTCATCGAGGTGTTTGTAAAGTTCCTCGTTACGGTAACCCCTTACAACACTTTCAGGTAGTTCAAATTTATCTTCCTGTCCTCCAGGGTAACGTCTCTCAGATGCCTCGTAGGATCTGAAAAATGATGACCTTGCAAGTCCCCTTTCAAGTGATGCCTTGTTCAGGATAAGTGCATCCTCCATGTTGTATCCCTCGTAGGACATAACAGCCACAACGAAGTTCTGTCCAGATGGCCGTTTATCATATTTTGTGGCATCTATACTTCTTGTCTTAACTATTGGCACTTGTGGTTGGTGCAGAAGATGTGCACGGGTGTCTGTTCTCATGCCATAGTTTGAAACGTAAAGACCGAGAGCCTGCTTTGTCATACCTGCTTCCATGGTGTTACGTGGAGAAGAGTTGTGGTTTGCAAAGGGTATGATACCTGCACAGATTCCCAGCATGGTTGAAGGGTCTATTTCAAGGTGGGTGTGATTCACTGTAATGTCTTCCTCAAACATGGCTATGTATGCATTTTCTTCTTCCTCTGCATCCATATACTCAATTATTCCAAGGTCTATGAGGTCGTTCCAATCCATTTCACCGTCTTCAAGCTTCTGGATGTGTTCCTGTTTGAGTTTTGATTCACCATCTTCAACAACAATGAGAGGTCTTCTTGTCCGTCCTGGATCTGTGAATATGTATATCTCATCTGTTTCAGGGTAGTAGGTTATGTTCATCTCATGTGAAACCTCTCCAGCCCTTCGTTTCTGCCTCATGGTTTCAACAAAGTCGTCTGGGTCATCACAGGTTCCTATGAGTTTACCATTAATATATATCTTGGATTTTTTCACGAATTTGCCCCCAAATAAAGGATTAAGGATTTAAAATCCCAAGCCTCATGATATTTATGTTGAATGAACCCCAAAGTTCATATGGAACTTCATTGAGTTCATACAGTTATTTCAACTATGATTATTATGTAATTATAAGGTTATAAACAAATTTAAATCAACAATTTAAACCCCATTAGAATCTTCAAAGTTTAATTCAAGGAATTTAATCCTGTAATGAACTCTGGATCCATCATTTCAATCTTACCTTAAAATCTTTTATAACACCTTTATTTTTTCGTTTCATTTATTTGCAAGTTCACTGCAGTCAAGTAATGGTGTTTTGTGTTTTATATTGTCTTTTTATGTGTCTGAAAAAAATAGAGGTCTAAAAATATTTAAAAAGATTTAAAGAGGGTTTAAAGCTCCTGTTTTTTTGATTATTTCTTCAAGCTCTTCTGGATCCGAACCTTCAGATATTTTAGCAAGTATTGCAAGGTTTTTCACAAGCCCACAGTTTGGTCCCTCTGGAGTTTCGTTTGGGCATATCTTTCCGAACTGTGTTGGGTGCAAATCCCTTGCTTCGAAGTGAGGCTGGCTCCTTGAAAGTGGGGATACAACCCTTTTCAGGTGTGAGAGTGTTCCCATGTAACTGGTTCTATCAAGCAGCTGGCTGACACCTGCACGTCCTCCAACCCAGTTTCCTGTGGCTATTGCATGTTTTATGTTTTCTGTGAGTACGTCTGAACGTACGGCCTGTTTCACTGATGGTTCTTTTCCTCTTGCAAGGCTTCTTTCAAGCTGGTACGTCATGTCCCTTGTTAAACTTGTGAATGCAACTCTGAAAAGATCCTCCATAAGGTCTCCAGATACTCTGAGCCTTTTGTTTGCGTAGTGGTCCTTGTCGTGTGGTTCACGTTTTTCAAATATGACCTGAAGGAGCATTTCAGTCATTTCAGCCAGATAAGTGGCTTTGTCCGCCCTTTTATCAGCTTCAACACCCATATGTGGCAGTAAATATCTGTCTATAACGTCTTCTGCCCTTTTTATTCTGTATTCCTCTGTCATACCCTTTGCAACCCTGTTACCAATGTACTTGATTGCATCGTACTGCGTACTTATCTCAGAGGTCTGTATATCATCTATAAGCATGAATTGAACGTCACTTTCATCTGAAACGCTTGTAACAAGCTCCTGGTCTGTTTCAAGTCCAAGTGCTCGTAGCAGTACAACGAGTGGTATTTCCCCAGGTACGTATGGGAATGATATTCTTAAAAAAACGCCTTTTTTACGTGGTTTTCTGTATTCAAGTGTTATTCGGGCTCTGAATCCGCTTTTTATTGATGTTACAATTGCCCTGGCACGCCTGTCCTCAAGTTCACCTATACGTTCAAGGATGATCTTGTTGGGCGCTATTTCTTCCATTGTAACTATTGCCCTTTCTGATCCATTGACTATGAAGTATCCACCAGGATCTTGAGGATCTTCATTTTTATCATCCAGTTCCTCTTCTGTCAGTCCATCAAGTTGACATATACTGGATTTGAGCATCACAGGCAGTTCGCCTATGTAAACTTTTTCCAGCTCATTGTCCTCTTCACCCTTATTAAGGGCCATTTCAAGGTACATGTGGGCTGAATATGTTAAATTACGCAGCCTTGCTTCAGTAGGGTATATTTTACTTTTAGATCCGTCTGCTTCCTTGATGAATGGCTTTCTGATCTCTACTTTGCCTGTTTTGATGCTGTATTCACCTTGTTCTAGGGTTATATCATCGGTTATGTCGATGATGTCCTGTATACGGTGGTCCACAAAGTCGTTGTAGGATTTGATGTGGTGGTCTACCAAGTTGTATTCATCAAAAAATGCATCAACCAGTTCCCATGCATTTTTTACCATTAAACTCCTCCAAAAAACAATTAAATATATTTTCAATTAGTTTGATACTAATCTAACACTAAACGATAGGTAACAAATTTTCCAGCAGTGTGGCTTTTACGAGTTATCTTCAAAATATCCCCTGGTTGAGCCTCAATAGCTTTAACAACAGGGTCGTCAGCTTTTATTTTAGGAAGCTGCTCTTGGTGAATATCCAACTCTTTAAGCACTTTTTTAATTTCTGTTTTCGACAAAATAGTATGATCTGGAACCAATTTGTGTTTTAAAATATCTTTTTTCACAATTTATCCTCCAGTTAAAAATCAAGAACGGGCCCGACGGGAATTGAACCCGCGGCCACCTGGTTAAAAGCCAGGCGCTCTCCCAGACTGAGCTACGGGCCCCTTAAACAAACGCCCTGGCCGGGATTTGAACCCGAGTCGCAGGCTCGACAGGCCTGCATGATAGCCCCTACACCACCAGGGCAGCTCTTCATGAGAATGAGAGTATAATGGAGTATGCCTATGCACCTATAAATACTTTTCCTCTATCATACGGTAGATTTTAGTACTATATAAACCTTTGTGTTTCAAAAGATTCTGTTTCAATATGATCAAAAGCCATATTATCACGGAGAAGATTTCTCATATGAATTTTCTCGTGTTTAACAGCCAGTTATCAAAATCCCGCCTGCCGGACTTGAACCAGCAACCCTCGGATCTACAGTCCGATGCTCTGCCAAATTGAGCTAAGGCGGGATGAATGATGGGACCACCCGGATTTGAACCGGAGTCTCAGGCTCCCAAAGCCCAAAGGATCGACCAAGCTACCCTATGGTCCCATTTGAATATTCTTAAGCCATAATTAAACGGCTTAGAGCCCCGGGAGGGAATTGAACCCCCGACCACGAGATTACAAGTCTCGCGCTCCACCAGACTGAGCTACCGAGGCAATTATTTTAGCTATTTGGTATATAACCTTAAATACTTTTGGGTTGTATGTGTTTTTATCCAATTTGTTATGCGTACATGTTGGGTGGATTGGAGTGTTCAACATTCCTTACATACAGAATATTAAAATGGGATTTAATACATCAACATATTAAAATCCTTAATTCAAAGCCCAATGATAATTAATTAAACTAAATTCAATATTACCTTAAATTACTGAATTATCCAAATTATTGGTTTCAACAGTAAGGTTATTTTACTTAATTCATCCTATTATTTAAATTTATCCCTTAATTTTTCATAAAATTCTTATATCAATTATGATTTGTACCTTGTGCATACCTTGAAGCAACTTCCCTTAAAACCTCAACAACAGGTAGTTTTTCACCTGCAAGAAGGTTTATTGATGCGCCCCCACCACTGCTGATATGACTTATACCTGAAAGTCCCATCTGGTTGGCTGCAGCTGCAAGGTGACCTCCACCAATTATTGAGAAACCTTTAGACGATGCTATGGCATTTAACAGATCTTCAGTTCCTATGTTGAAGTCTTCCATCTCAAAAACACCTGCAGGTCCGTTTGCAAAGAGAGTTTCAGCTGACCTTATGATCTCAGCGTAACGCTTTATAGTCTCAGTCCCAATATCGTATATGGGTTCATTTGGAAGCTCTGAAACAGGACATTCCGCCCTCTTTTCATCAATGTAAAGGGCCAGATCAACGGGAATCTTTATCTTACCCTCAAATTTCTTCAGAAGCTCTTCTGCCTTTTTAACGTAATCCCAGTATCCCTTGTTCTTTATGAATTCATTGTTGTAACTGCCTATGTCAATCCCTGCACCAAGTAGGAATATGTTTGCAACCAGGCCCGTTGTCAGTACACAGTCTGCACTCCCATTTTCAAGGGTGTTCTCCATGACCATTATAGAATCATCAACCTTCACACCGCCCAGCACGTAAACACATGGTTTTTTAACATTGTTCACTGCATTGTACAGGGCTTTGAGTTCTTTCTCCATAACCCTTCCTGCACCTGAAGGTATCTTAAATGCAAAGCCAACTAAAGATGCTTGAGACCTGTGAGCTGCTGCAAATGCATCGTTGATGAAGTAATCTGCAAGTGGGGCCAGCTTGCGGACCATATGGGTTTCTGCCTGGAGTTCAGGTTCTCGCTTCAGGATTTCTTCAGAGTAAAACCTGACGTTCTCCAGTAGAAGAATATCACCCCGCTGCATCAATGATATTGCATTTCTTGCGTTGCTCCCAAATATGTCATCAACGTATCGAACCTCATGATTCAAAATATTTGACAATGCCTCTGCATGCTGCTCCAGTGTTGTGAAATCCTTTTTACCTGGTCGGCTCTGATGGGCCAGTACCACGGTCTTTGCGCCCTTATCTGAAAGTTCTTTTATGGTTCCAGCATGGAGCTGTATCCTTGTGTCATCCAGTAAAATCCCTGTATTCGGGTCAACAGGCGAGTTTATATCAACCCTTACAAGGACTGTTTTATCCTCAATATCAAAGTCGTCAATTGTGTAGAAGTCAAGAGACATTCCTTTCACCGTTTTTCATATTAAAATGATTTATTAAAGATTTATTAAATTTATAATGGCTTACAGTTAATGTAGATTGAATAATTAAATAAATATTGTTTTTTGAAATATTTTTAAAATTATGGACATTGGCAAAAAATTATATATTATCAGGATACATGTTTTTGCATCTATCCTGAATTTGTATCAGAATCAAACTCAACTAAGTTTTGGTGAGCTAGAAAAAATAAATTGCAGGGAAAAATCCCCAGTTAATTTTATATCTTACTCACAAGGTTCAGAAGTGCTGCTTTAGGATCGTCTGCAAGTATTATTCCAGATGCAAGAAGAACACCCTCTGCTCCAAGATCCATGGCTGCCTTCATATCCTCCCCTGTGGAGATTCCTGCACCACAGAGAACCTTTACATCAGGATTTATCTGGTGTATAACATCAACTGTTCCTTCAACAACTTCAGGTTCTGCCTTTGAAACTGGTATTCCTGATCCTATGAGTTCAGGAGGTTCTATTGCAACGAAGTCTGGCCTGAGGGTTGCTGCAGCTGCACTGGTTTCAACGTTGTTGGTGCAGACAACACTCACCATATCATTGGCTGTAACCTTCTTAACCACATTATCAATATCTGCAAGTTTCATCCTCTGTTCTGAGTGATTTATAAGGGTTCCAGATGCCCCTGCTTCCTTAACAGATTCCAGGAGTATGCTTCCTGTGTGTCCGCCGGCATCAACAGGATCCACGTGATGTGCAAAGACTGGTATTTCAACTTCATTTGCTATTCTCCACAGATCAGCGTGCTGTGGCGACACAACCACGTTGATACCTGTTTCTTCTGCAACTTCTCCTGAAATTTTTGCAAGTTTCAAGGCTCTTTCCCCTGTGGATTCTAGGTAGGTTTTAAAATTCAGAATTACAATTGGAGTTCTGGTGATTTGCTTCATGATTCTCCCCCAAAAAAGTATATTATTCTGTATCTCTTTTTATAAACAGAACATAAAAGTATTTTGGTTCCTTTTAAAAGAATTATTAACAGAATAAGTTAGGGGAATAGTCTCAATCCATTCCTTAAATCTAATAATTTCATGGATTCATAAATGGAACATGAAAAAAAAATCTTATCTTTTGTTTTCTTGCATTTGTTATTTCATTTCTAAGGAAATTATGCAAAAGAAAAATTTTATGTAAAAAAAACTTTATAAAAAATTGAAAATTTAGAGGTTCAACAGTGAAAAAAAAATCCATATGGAATTTCAGCTGTTGATTCTAAATTTATATATTCTTCAGCAATTAGAGTTTTGCTGAAAGTCACATTTTAGTTCTATTAATTAATGAGGGACCTAGAAGTTTTTTCTTAATTCAAACATTCCAGGTTTTGAGGATGTTGCCCAGTACCTCATTTTGTAGCCGTTTGATTTGTAGTTGTAGTCAACCCAACCACCGTTCTTGTAAAGCTGAACAGACCTGTGCCTTGAGGACATACTCGTCCTGTACTGTATGATCCTAGCTTTAACTCCAGCTTTGGTTAACTGTCCCATTAGGTAGTCACTGTTAGCCCAGCAGTCACCCACACCTTTACCATAGGAGTACCTGTAGGTTGATGCTGCTTTAACCTTTTTGTAGGTTTTTTTGTAGGTTTTGGTCTTTTTGTAGCTTTTAGTTTTCTTGTAGGACTTCACTTTTTTGTAAGCCTTGACCTTTTTGTAACTTTTAGTTTTCTTGTAAGCCTTGACCTTTTTGTAACTTTTAGTTTTCTTGTAAGCCTTGACCTTTTTGTAACTTTTAGTTTTCTTGTAAGTTTTGACTTTTTTGGTCTTTTTGTATGCTGCGTTAACTAAAACGTTTCCACTATTCTGGTTTGCACTTAAAATAGACTTATCCTGTACGCTTAACGCACCTTGGCTCTGATCTACTGTTCCCATTGATCCTGGGATGATGCATATAGCAAAAGCTAATGCGCAAATAAGTGCCCCAATATGTAGTCGCTTAATTCTATCGCCTCCGCGCCCTAAAAACCAAATAGTTAGGACTAGAATTCTTTAACCTTCACACAGTATATAAATTTTTTTATTTAATTCTCTAAAAAAGACATTTATAGCGCCTCTTTTTAGATTTAAAACGTTTTATGAGGTTATTTAAATAAAAAATTTCAGATAATGTATCTCCATTGGTATTTTTAACAAATCAACCTATCTAAAACCTATTTCACCATAAATATGGCGCTGCGATTGAATGGTGTATCAACGTGCACAATGGAAATCATCGATTCCATTGTTTCAGTATCTTTATGGAAGATTAAGGTTGTTAAAAATAAATTAAGAAAAAATAGGGAATTAAAACTTTATTTAAACCATTTTTAACGATTTCTGATTATTGTTCATTTTTTCTGTGAAATCATGAATTAAAAGCATTTAACCTGCTTATTTTTCATTCGTCTAGCTTAGAACTTTTAAAAGGATCTATTCAAAAAAATCAGTTGAAACCATTGCAGTTGAAACTTGAAAAAATAACTATCGAAAATCATATGAGATTATACAGTGAAATGGGAAATTACAGAAAAAAAATGTTTTTATTAATAAAAAGTTGTTGAACAGCTGCTTGGCAGCTGCTGAACTTAAGGATTCATACAAGCTTTATGCTGCTACAACTGTCAATCCAGGTTTGCTTGAAGTTGCCCGGAACATGGAATTGTAACCGTAGCTTGAGTATGGAACATCCGCCCAACTACCACTCTGGTAGATCTGAACTGATCTGTGTCTTGATGAGTAAGCTGTACTGTACTGAACTATCCTTGCACTTATACCAGCTGCTTTGAGCTTGCTGTAAAGATAAGCACTCATCGCCCAACAGTCTCCACTTCCAATACTCTGCATTGCAGCCGCTGTATGTGCTGAGCTGCTGTAGCCGTACCTTGCACCACTTTTAAGGATCTGAGCTGTGGTTGAAGAGGAACTGATACTGTAGGTTGTGGTCGTTGTTTTGGAAACAGACGCTGCTTTAGCTGTTTTGTAGTAAACCTTTTTGTAGGTCACGACCTTCGTGTACTTGTAGTACTTCTTGTACTTGTAGTACTTTTTATGGTTCTTGTAGTAAGCTACTTTCTTGTAGTAAGCCACCTTCTTGTAGGTCACAACTTTCTTGTAATAGTAAGAAGCTGCACTGGCTTCTGCAACACTTCCACTGTTTCCATTTGAATTTAAACTAACTTTTTCTTGTACGCTTAGCGTACCTTGGCTCTGATCTCCTGCTCCCATTGATCCTGGGATAATGCAGATAGCAATAGCTACAGCAAATAGAAGTGCGCCAACATTAAGTCGCCTAATTATACCGCCTCCGAACCTATAATGCTTTGATTATAGGAATCTTTTTGGATAACATTAGGTCAACCTCAGGCACATATAAAGGTTTTGATTTAATTTCCAAAAAACGGCCATTATAGAGTCCCTTTTTAGATTTAAAACGCTTTAAATGGATATTTAAATGAAGGATTTGGAAGAAGGTCATTTTATTGACACTTTTAAGAAACAACCATAGTTTTAGGACTGTTTCAAAAAAATAAGCCCATTCAATATGTTTTTGTTTGCAGTTACCCCACCGTAATCAATTGACAAATAATATTTAAACTCCGTTGACTTTAAAAAGTTTTTTTAAGAGCTTTTTTGATTCAAAGAGGGATTTATAAATAAATAAATAAAAAATAACTCATTTGAGAAGTTTTTTAAAATTTGAACTGAATCCTGATATAACGAACAAAATGCTTCTTTATTGAAGATGTTCATGGTTTGGAAGTTATTACTAAGGATCATGCCAGATGAATTGGTTATGAACTGTTCAATGATCATCATCCATGCAGGTAGAAAAAAAGCTTATTAAACCTTATTAAAATTTTATTAAAAATATTTCATTAAATAATTCCGAAATGGAATGAAACATGAACCATTCAAACAATTAAAATAGAAAATATGGGGGACAGATCCCTCTGCCCTCCCAAGTACGTTTATATTCCCTATATCTCACTGAACTTCAATGTTTTTCTCTGTTACCATATGGGCAACGATACATTGGGTATGCTTGATGCAATACCATCTGAGCTCGAGTTTTCACTTGTAAAACACTTAATTTGTACTTACCACAAACATTCCAGGTTTCGAAGATGTTGCGTAGTATACCTTTTTGTAACCATTGGCTTTGTAGTTGTAGTCAACCCATTTACCGTTCTTGTACAGCTGAATAGATCTGTGCCTTGAGGACAGACTTGTTCTGTACTGTATGATCCTAGCTTTAACATGGGCTTTGGTTAGTTGACTCATTAGAACTGCACTGTTAGTCCAACAGTCACCTACACCCTTACCTGAAGAGGAGTAAGAGTAAGTGTAAACTGATGCTGCTTTCACTGATCTGTAGACCTTCTTGTAGGAGGTAACCTTCTTGTACTTGTAGTACTTCTTGTATTTGTAGTACTTTTTATGGTGTTTGTAGTAAGCTACTTTCTTGTAGTAAGCCACCTTTTTGTAGTAGGTAACTTTCTTGTAGTAGTAAGAAGCTGCACTGGCTTGTGCAACACTTCCACTGTTTCCATTGGAATTTAAACTAATTTTATCTTGTACGCTTAACGTACCTTGGCTCTGATCTATGGTTCCCAATGATCCTGGGACAATACATATAGCAAAAGCTAATGCACATAGAAGTGCGCCAATATGTAGTCGCCTAATTATACCGCCTCCATACCTATAATACTTTGATTATAGGAATCTTTGGATACAATGGGATCATCGTCGTGCATATATAAAGGTTTTGATTTAATTTCCAAAAAAAGGCACGTAGCATGCTCTTTTTTAGATTTAAAACGCTTTCTGAGGTTATTGAAGTAGATGATCTTGGATAAGGATTATCCATTGTTATTTCTAGTAAATCAGCTTATTTTAAAGTCCATTCCTCCAAAATACCCATATGCGATCCTTTTGTAGAGAGGTAAATACATTCCGATTGAACTATAATTTATGAAATTCCTTTTTTTAAATAGATATCTTGTTTTTAGGGATTAAATAACCATATAACCATTTAAAACAGAGATAGCCCTAAATCAGATTATTCTAAAAGGATTTAATATAAAATTTAAAAATCTTAATAAAAGCCTTGAAAGCTTGAAAAAATCGCCTAAAATTTTACATAATTTCAAAGGATTCCTATTAACATGCATTATTAAAAGTATGAATTTATTGAGTGATGAATCATCCAGATAGATGTGAATTATGGCACGAACATATATAGATTCCATGAAAAATGGTGATTCTTACTAAATTTTCCAAGGGGTTTTTAGTAGATTTATATTACTTTACAGAGAATTAATATTAATTTTTATATTGATTTTTATTGAAAACATCACGGATCTTTAAGGATCTTTTGATTTACACAACTACCGAATAGACACATCTATATATATATTACAAAGCAACTCACCAACAATTCATTATAAATATAATACAATCCAATTTTAATGAAACGTAGTCTACGTTATAAAGAATTATTTTGAATGTTATATTTTAATATCACAAATTGAATGATACTATGCTGCTTAAAGATGAAGATAAAAGGGACCTCGAAAAGAAGGGTTACAGATTTGCAGGTGAACACAGACATGCAGCTGCAAAGGTCTGCCACTGGACCCGTAAAAGTCTGGTGGATGAAGGAGTATGTTACAAAGAAAGGTTCTATGGTATCAAAAGCCACAGATGTCTCCAGATGTCCCCAAGCATTCCATTCTGTCACCATAAATGTCTCTTCTGCTGGAGGGATGTTTCCATAACCAAGACAGAGTGGGTTGAAGAGTACGATGAACCAAAAACCATTATAGATGACTGCATTGAGAATCAGAGAAATCTTCTCTGCGGCTACTTTGGAAACTCAAAGGCCAACATGAAAAAACTTCAGGAAGCCCAGGATCCTAAAAATGCTGCAATATCCCTTGCAGGAGAACCCATGCTCTACCCAGAAATAGATGGACTTCTTGAAGAGTTTAAAAGAAGAGACTTCACAACCTTTCTCGTTACCAATGGAATGACACCCTCTAAACTGAAAGAACTTGAAACAGAACCCACCCAACTCTACGTGTCCCTCGATGCACCCAATGAAAAGGATTATAAAAGCCTGTGCCAACCACAGGTTGATAATGGTTGGAAGCTTCTGAATGAATCCCTTGAACTTTTATCAAGCTTCGATTGTAGAACAGTTCTCAGAACAACCTGCGTTAAGGGCTACAACATGATGAAACCTGAAGGTTATGCAGAACTAATCAGAAGGAGCAATCCAGATTTTGTTGAGATAAAGGCATACATGTACGTTGGAAATTCCAGGCAGCGCCTTGAACTTGGAAACATGCCTTCCTTCAGTGAGGTTAAAGAATTTGCAGAATCTGTTGCAAAATTATGCGGCAGAGAAGTGGTTGATGAAGCCTATGAAAGCCGTGTTGTTCTCCTATCATGATTTTAGTTAATATATGATATTTATATTATCTATAATCTACATTTCAACGGTTTTATGTGATTACATCATCCATTACATTTGATTATTTCATTTTTTGATTATTTCATTTTAATCATTACTCTCTGAATTCATGATTCATTTTAGGATTGCATTCAACTATTTTTTTTAATAATTCAAATCCAAGTTTTTATAGGAATTAAAAATGATTTTAGGAATTTATACACTCCACAAAATTTAATTAAGATATTAATCATAAGTACATGAAAATATGAAAGGAGTGTTAACATGAAGAAACTAGCAGTTGGATTGATTTTGATACTCGTATCTTTAAGTCCCATATACGCCACTTCAGGATTTGCAGTAACCTACGGTGAGGCAACTTACTCAAACCCTGCCTGGAAAAATTCAGTTACAAGTTACTTCCAGTCCCACACAGATAAAAACATCAGCGATGCAACTTCAAAGGTTATTACTGCATCTGAAGTGAATACCGTGTCCAAGGGTGTTACAGGGAAAACTTACAGCTCAAGTCAGATATATTCCTGTGCAATGGTGGATCTCAGCTACTCAAATGGAATAAAGATCGTGGTGGATAAAAGTAAGATAAGTGTTGTAACACCTAAAATGTATGCAAATGCACTTAAATCAACTGGAATAACAAATGGATACGTTGTTGTAACATCACCAGTCACTGCTTCAGGTGAATCTGCACTTGCAGGTGTGCTTAAATCCTACGAAATTGCAGTTGGAACTTCAATACCAGAACAGGCTAAAAAAGCAGCCACCGAAGAACTTTACACTGAAACACAGATAGTTAACCAGACAGGACAGAGTGGAGATAACGTGGCAACCCTCTTCGATAAGGTGAAGACTGAAGCAACGAACCAGAACACCCAGGATCCTGCCCAGATAAAAGTTATAGTCGTGAACATTGCAAACAACATGAACATCAACCTAACGGATAGCCAGGCCCAGCAAATTGCAGATGCAGTTGCAGGTTCTCTGCAGGCTCAGTCAAGTCTTACTGACTTTAAGAATCAACTTCAAAGTGTTACAGATCAGGCCAGTCAGTCAAGTGGAATACTGAATCAGATATGGAATTATCTACAGGGACTTTATGATTATTTGGCAGGGGTTGTCTCAGGTCAAAGTCTGTGATCCCCACATCTCTTTTTTAAATATCCTTTAAATTTGGTTGAATAATCACATCAAGGTATCAAATCCCATGAAATTATGAATGAAAAGGGTATGGATGGAATGAATCCCTTGAATAAATTAAACTGCCTTAAAGAAAATTAGATAGATACAATATTAACTGTGCAAAGATAATTTAAAAGTGAACCAATTATAATTATAATCCTGTAATACATTAAAAAAAATCAAAGAATAATTCCTTTAATTACAGATCATATTATTAGTACTGATTTAATAGTGATAAACATGCTTATAGCTCAAAACCATCTTCAGCTCATATTGGAAGTCGCAATAATGATTCATGTTGGAGTACTTCTCCTTTTCAATATAATAACCATCCCATTGAGTATGGTTCTCTTCCTTTCATTGTTATTAACTGCCCTACTGGCACTGGTATTTGGATTGGATGCAACCTTCCTTTTTTTACCATTTCTCTCGCACCATGAATTCACCCACCCCTTCGGCCCTCTGGCTGTTTTTGGATGGGTAACCCTTGCTGCATCTGCAAGTCTCTTGAGTGAAGTGGACATTAAATCATCGTCCATCAAGGCACTTTCTTACATCCTTTTCTTTGTTATAGCAGTTGCAGGAGGCCTTATGCACAGATCATTCCTGTTACTGTGGTTCCTTGGATGGATCATTGGAACCGTTATAATGTCCAAGAGCTTCAAAAGAACGTCTCAAATTACTCCAAAAAGAGTAATAGGCCTGTTAATTGTGGCTTTGGGAAGTTTTGGAGTGCTGGAACTGTTTTCAAGGATCTTCAACAAAGCCGTGCTGAGCCCACTCTTGAGAATTTCACGTCTTGAAGATAATGCAATGCCCAGCCTAGGTATGGTTGTTCATAACACCACATTCTGGGGGCATGTGCAGGGTTCCTGCTACTGGGGAGCCAACTGTCTTGGAGGATCCGATGGCTACATATCCCTCCCAATGAACCTCATAAATTTATTCACACTTCCACTTCCACTCTTCTTTGGAGTGCTTGTTACAAAAAAGGATGTAATAGATTACATGCTCCCTGGAATATTTGGAATAGCATTCGACTTTGGATACGGAAGTTTAATACTCTTCCTTGGCTGGTGCCTCCTTGTAATGTTCACAGGATTTTACATACTCAGGAAATATAGAAGCACACGTAAAAATGGGAGTAGAAGATATCTGGGCCGTGAAGCACTTTTAATAGGTGCTCTGACAGCATTCATTTGCCAGACCATCATAGGACTGTTCCTCTTTAACAGAACCATCAATGGATCTGCAATGCTGACTTACATGATGCTTTCAGCACTTGTTATGGCCCATGTTGTTAACGTTAAAACTAGAGTGTGATTTAAAGATTTAGAACAATTAATAATTGAAATCAGGTAGGTTTCAATTTATTAAGTTTTTGTACTGGAAATTAGTTCTTTTACTAAGTAAACTACCTTATTCCATTATTTTATTGGCCAATAGTCTAATTCTAAAAATCATAATATCAGTATCCTAGGAATTATTTTTTTACCTTAACTTTTTTAGCCAAATGAATTTTAAAGAAATATTGAATTAAAGCATAGAGAAATAAATTAAAAATTAAAATAATTAAAAATTAAAATAATTAAAAATTAAAATAAAACTTTTCTGAATTAAAAGAATTGACATGAAAAGTGGGTAATAATACTCTTCAGTATGTCTAACTTCAGGTGTAACATCCTTAACTTATGAAGATTCTAGGTATATACCACTCATTCTTGATAGGTGGGATGAAGTGGATCATTGAATTTAAACAACAACAACTCTCAGAATTAATGACGTTCCATATTGAACTATGTGAAATATTAAGAGTTCTTTTAAAATAAAAGTAGGAAAAGGATTAGGTTAAAATGAAAGGATGGGTTGAAAAAGATATTTGAAAAATGTTAAAATAAAAGGTGTTCAAGTCATGGACTTGCAGATGTCAACTGCCTTTTTTGCAGCTTCTTCCATGGAAGTTTCGAATGAAAGTCCTGCTTCAGCAAGTATTTTCTGACCTTCCTCTTCATTTGTACCTGTTAACCTTATGACAATTGGAACTTTACGGTTGGAAGAGTTCATAACATCAAGAACACCCCTTGCAACATCATCAGCCCGAGTTATACCACCCAACACATTTAAAAACACAACTTTGACATTTTCATCTGAGATAACAATGTTCAACGCCTTTGCAATACTCTCTTCCGATGCACCACCACCTATATCCAGGAAAGTGGCAGGTTTACCTCCATAAATGTGTAACATGTCCATTCCACTGAGTGTAAGGCCTGCACCGTTTCCAATAACCGCAATATTTCCCTTGAGTTTAACGTATGCAAATTCAGGTTTATGCACATGTTCAAGTTCTGCAAGCTTTTTCTGCCTGTAAAAAGCATCATCATCCACTTCAAATTTAGCATCAGCTGCAAAAAGTTCCTCCCCTGTAAATACTAGGGGGTTTATTTCAGCTATGGTTAAATCATAGTCCTTAAATGCCTGGAAGAGTTTCCAAATTATTGAACCAACCTTGGAGATCAAGTGGCTTGGAACACCCATTTTAATGGCAACTTCCCTTGCCTGGTAGGGTAAAAACTCTTCAAGTGGGTTTAAATAGTACTTGATTATTTTTTCAGGGGTTTTCTTGGCAACTTCCTCAATATCCACACCACCCTGAAGACTTGCCAGTACCAGAGGTTTTTTGGTTGACCTGTCCAAAACAACACTGACATAAAATTCTGATTGGATGTTCAGTTTTTCCTCCACAAGCACTATTTCAACAGGTTCTCCATTCACCTCTGATCCAAGAAGCCCTTCTGCTACAACGTAAGCTTCAGCTGGTGTTTCTGCAAATTTTATTCCCCCAGCTTTACCCCTACCCCCTACAAGTACCTGGGATTTGATGGCAACAGGTTTTCCTATAGTTTCAGCTGCTTTTTGAGCTTTCTCTGGGTTTTCTGCAATGATACTCTCAGGCACAGGAATTCCCTCTACCTGAAATATTTTTTTAGCTATGTACTCATGAATTTTCAAGTTAATCATCCTCCCCGACTAGAGATGTTCCTGCATCAAATGCAGCAAGGTTCTTATCTTCAGTACCTGGTGGAACACTTTCTGCCACTGCCTGTCGGGCTGCTTTCTCAGATATAACCTTTGTTATCCTTGTTATTGCACCTATCATCACTATGTTGGCAACGATCTTCAATCCAACAACTTCTTCAGCT
Source organism: Methanobacterium aggregans (assembly GCF_017874455.1). Classification (NCBI taxonomy): domain Archaea; kingdom Methanobacteriati; phylum Methanobacteriota; class Methanobacteria; order Methanobacteriales; family Methanobacteriaceae; genus Methanobacterium; species Methanobacterium aggregans. The sequence continues at coordinate 414,380 of NZ_JAGGLN010000002.1, forward strand.
GTTTTGGTTACAGGTGCCTTGTGAAATTTTATGTTGTGATCCTCCACGAATGGCAGAACCTCATCCTCAATTATCATATCGGGATCAACTATCAAAGTGCCACCATCCTTTAGATCATCAAGGTAAGCTATCAATGCCTCATGGGATAATGCTACAAAAATGTCTGGCTTTTGAACCTTTGGATAGTCTATCTCCTCATCACTTATTACAACTTCAGTTCTTGAAGCTCCGCCCCTTGCTTCAGGACCGTAAGATTGGGTTTGAACAGCGTTTATTCCATCGTGAAGGGCTGCAGCTTTTCCTATAACTATTCCTGCAAGGATTATGCCCTGACCTCCAAAACCTGCTATTCTTATGTCTTTACGCATCTTAAGCCTCCTTGTAAGCTGACTTAACTGATTGAGGAGTTCCATTTTGACATTTGTCTGCAATTAACTTGCAGAGTTTCTCTGCAAATTCAGGTTCTTTCTTATCCTGAAATTCTCCTATGACAATTTTTCCCTCAAGTTCTTCTTCAGGAAGTTTATCAGCCTTTCTTTTCATCATACTGGACTCCTTCATCCAGTTCATCATGTCGATGGGAGAACGCATCTTATTTTTACGTCCGAAGTAGGTTGGACATTGGGATATCGTTTCAACAAATGAGAACCCCTTATTTTCAAGACCTTTTTTTATGGAATTTGAAAGCGGTACTGGATGTGTGGTTGTCCATCGTGCAACGTAGGTTGCACCTGCTGCTTTTGCAAGTTCTGAAAGGTTGAAAGGCCTTTCAATTGCCCCATATGGTGCTGTACTTCCATAGCTTCCCTTGGGACTTGTTGGGCTTATCTGTCCTCCAGTCATACCATATATGTTGTTGTTTATGCAGATAACAGTCAGGTCTATGTTTCTCCTTGCACCATGTATCAGGTGGTTTCCACCTATTGCAGCAGCATCACCGTCTCCTGTGAACACAACAACATCGAGGTCAGGATTTGCAAGTTTCAGTCCTGTTGCAAATGCTATTGGTCTTCCATGGGTTGTGTGGAGTGAATCACACTTCACGTAGCCGGGTATTCTTGATGAACACCCTATACCTGAAACGAGTACAAGGTTGTCAAAGTCCATTTCTGCAAGTTCCATGGCATTGAAGAATGCGTTCATGACGATACCATTCCCACATCCTGGGCAGAAGATGTTTGGAAGTCTTTCCTTCCGGAGGTACTTCATAAAACGGCTTTCCTTCTTTTCATCCATCTTATCTCATCTCCGTGTTACAGTATATCCTTAAATTCTGTATTATCATTAAATTTATTTTTAAATTAATATTTAGAAGTTATTTGTCTGAAATAATATTATTTAACTTAATTAAACAGATGTTCCAAATTTGAAGCTTTTTTAATGGATATTAACAATTTTAATCATTAATTGTTTCAATCTGATCTTATTTTTTCAAGTATTTCCTCAGGTAAATGCATTTCTCCACCGATCTTTGGGAGGAGTTCAACTTCTTTATCCCTGAGAACCCTTTGAACCTCGTAAAATACCTGTCCAAGGTTCATCTCTACAACCAAAATTTTTTTGGCATTGCTCACGGCCTGGATCAGTTTTTCTTCAGGGAATGGCCAGACAGTTTCAAGCTTCACAAAACCTGCCTTTATACCCTCTTCTCTTGCATTTTTAACTGCTGTAAGGACTGACCTTGATGGTGCACCGTAAGATACAACCACAACCTCTGCATCATCTGTGAAGGTTGTTTTGATCCGGGTTATTTCATCCCTGTTTTTCAGGATCTTGTCACATAACCTTGTAACCAGTTTTGAATGGGTTTTGGGGTTGGATGCATCTGGATATCCCCTTTCATCATGGGTCAATCCTGTTATGTGCATCTTGTAACCATCACCGAAAGCAGGCATTCTTGAAGTTCCAGTGGGATCCGCCCTGTAGGGCAGGAAATTTTCAGGAGATTCTTCAGGCATCTTTCTTGGTGTGATGTCAACGTGTTCAGGTATGGTGATCTTCTCCCTCATATGGCCAACGATTTCATCGCTCATTACCATAACTGGTACACGGTACTTTTCAGCCAGGTTGAATGCTTCAACTGTGAAGTCAAAACATTCCTGGACAGATGATGGTGAAAGAGTTATTACTTCGTAGTCTCCATGGGATCCCCAGCGTGCCTGCATCATGTCGCTCTGGGAGGCCATTGTTGGCTGGCCAGTGGATGGTGATCCACGCTGCATGTTCACGATTACAATGGGTGTTTCTGTCATGGCTGCGTATCCCATATGCTCCATCATCAGGGAGAATCCTGGGCCTGAAGTGGCAGTCATTGCCTTCATACCGCCCCAAACAGCACCTATAACAGCACCAAGTGCCGATATTTCGTCTTCCATCTGTATGAATGAACCTCCCTCCCGTGGGAGGAAAACTGCCATGTCTTCGGCTATTTCAGTTGAGGGGGTGATTGGGTATCCTGCAAAGAACCTGCAGCCCGCCTTAATGGCACCCCTGGCACAGGCCTCATTTCCCTGTATAAAGAATTGATCAGTCTTCATCTTCTTCATCCACCCTTATTGCTTGATCTGGACACATAAGAGTGCAAGTACCGCATCTGGTGCATCTTTCCCCATGAACTGGTACTGGCAGGCGCACACCCTTTTTATTGGGTGTTTTTGACTGCTCATAAACCTTCCTGGGACAGAACTCAGTGCAGATATTGCATCCCTTGCATAAGTTCTCATTAACGGTTATCATATTCATTCCCTAATTTATGGTAATTAAACAGAAATTTATCAATATATGATGTATAGCCCTAATAATATAAAAATTAATGCAGAATTAGTGGAGTTCTTATAAAGTGATCCAAACTGTGTGAATTAAAATTAGTATCATTAAAAAGGACAAAGTTCATTTAAGTCATAGCATCATCCAAACCCGGAACATGATTAAAATATTTGCTATTAAAGATTCAAGCTCATAATCACTTATTTTTATAATTTTAAATGGCTAATTTTGTTTTAACCGAGTAAATTTTGATGGTACCTTTAACACCGTTTTCTGAAATTACAAGGCTTTTAATTGCAGAATTATTTAAATTAAAAGTACATGTTTATTTTGATTCTCATTAAAAAATGGAATACCTTTGTTGTAAATTATATTTCCATTAAATTGAGCTATTGACTGCCTACCCTTTACATCAGCATTATAACCCATATTAAAAGACCATGGGTGCCTGTACTTACTGGTGCCCATGATAAATTGTAATTTATCCTAATATTCATGGTTCCTGAAGGTATGGTAACAACGGTGTCCTCTACTGAATCCATTCCACCTACGTTATAACTTCCTATTAGCGTGCTTTTGGTAGTTGTTAAAGTGTTGTTGGTAGTTACAGTGTGGGTTAATACGAATGGTATCAAACAACAAGGAAAACCAAAGCCCCAATCCCCATTAAAATCCGTTTTTTAGTTTATCCCAGACCTTGAACCAGCCTCAGATTCTGATTCTTCATCCAGTGACAAAACCTCACTAAATTTTAAAGTGCCTCCACACTCACACTTATCACTGAAATCCTCAGGAGACTCCCCAGGCTGTAACTGGTAGTATCCTCCACATTTCTCACAGACTAAATATCCATTGCTTTCAGATAGATAGAATAATGCTGCGGATCTGTAGATGTAGATCTCTATGTAGGGAACTATGAGCAATTGGATTAACAGAACCCCTACAATTTTAAGCGAAGCTAAACTGAAAAGGGCTACAATGAAAGCTCCTATAATTATAACAATTAAACCAATGATTATGGCACTTATATACAATTTTACAAGGTTACCCCATCCAATATTAGAGATCTTCTTGAATATTTCGCGGACTTCAAATGCTGCCCCAAGATCATCATAAAATGCCATATTTGCCAATGCCATTAAAAATACCGGAAGCATTACAATCAAGTAAAAAATTGCAATTAAAATCAAAATTCCAAGGAGTATTACAACACTATTTCCCATAATGCCCGCAGTTAAACCTAAACCTAATCCACCAACTATCATAATCAAGAAAAAAGGAAGGATATAACCGATAACAACCACAAATATTTTAATACCATCTACAAACAGGTCAAACCCATTGTTAAAATCTGGGAGTTCTTCAAAACCAGCTAAAGAATATTTCAGAATTCTGATCTTATACCCATATACAAATAACCCAAATATTAACCCAAAAAGACCTGAAATGGCTAATAAGATCAGAGTAATACCTGCAGATTGGAGAACACCCATAGATTCAAAAATATAATTTAAACTACTCAGCATTACAAGGATTCCAAAAATCAAAAGCTTCTTCCAATCTGAAAACGGATATTTAATGGAATTTTTTACTATTTCCCCAACCTTCATGAGCATTACACCTGTAAACAATTGAAATCAATATTATATTAACATAACAAAATAATATTTAATACTTTCTATTTTATTTCTATATAACCCGGTAAGAGCATCAGTAGAACTATTTTTAGGATGTTCTTTAAAAATAAAAGGATATTCCTAATTCTTTCAAAATATTTCCTTCATCAATCATGTTTAAAAAGATTTTAAATCCAATAAAACTCGTTGAATGTTTAATTCAATCAATTCCAAAAGTTTTGAAAAAAATAAAAGCAGTACTTAGGTATGAAAGTTCATTTCAATATTAAAAAAAGTGAGGTTAAAAAATTCCAAATTGAGAAGTTCAAACTAAATTCGATAACAAAAATCAGGAAAGTAGTTCATGGAATGATCTCTCATGGAATGATCTCAAGGTAATGAGCCTCATTTGCACCAGCATTAAACTCTATACTTGTAACACCATCCATTATATCTTCAAATATCTGCCATAATGTGTCATCATCTGCGTAGATGCAGAAAACATTTTTATCTTTAAGTGTAACCTTCTCAACACCTTCATAATCATTTTTAAGGTCTTGGTATATTTCATCAGCAGTGACATTACTATCTGTTTCAGCTTCTTTTCTAACAGTTTGGTTATTAATATCCATGAATAGTCCTCCGTATCAAATTTCACCAACGAACCCAATGAATGAGTTCAATGAATCAATTTTAGTAAGTAGAGTTTATGTTGGTTAAAATAGGTTATTTCATCATTTATGAATTATTTGTTATGAATTATTTTATTTTTAAAACACTGTTAAAAAAATAGTGAAATTAATGGTTTAATTATTTTTTTAAATTAGGGTTTATTCCCTGGTATTCATTGCTCTTTTACTGATCTCGGGTTTTATTCTTCGATCTTTTCTATGTACATAAGGGGATAGTTAAGCTCTTCAACATACCTCAACCTCACAGTTACCCTTTTACCACCATAGACTGATGAAACCTTAACATCCAACATTTCACCTGTGAGGGAGATGTAATCATATTCATTTTCAACGGCGTGGAGTGTGTTCCTGTCTATGGTAACCTCCAGTTTTTCTATACATGGCTGGAGTTCCATTGCACCCTTTATGGATCTTTCAAGGGATTCAGCACTTTTGATACTGACTGGGGTTCCAACGAACTGATGAAAAAGTGCACCCATGGTTATTGCACCTTCAAATATTGCCCTTTCCCTTTCTGAAATATTACTGAAGTACTCTGAATCCACATCCACTTTATCCACAGTTTCTGTATTCAAATTCTTTGTATCCAAATTCTCTGAGTTCTCTTTCATTCAAACACCTGATAATATGACATTTAATATGGGATGTATAGTTGGATACACCCAAAAAACGTTAAAACTGAAATCTAAACACCTAATAAACTGTTCATCCATGACAATCCTGATCCAACAGCATCTGGAAGGGGTTGATAGAAGTATCCTACCACAAGGAGCAATGTGAATAGAACTGTTGCTGCAAATATCAGGATCTTATCCTCTTTAACAGGATATAAATAGCTCAGTATCGTTCCAACCGCAAAAAAACCAGCCATTATAATGAATGCATATTCAGGGTTGTTCGGGGGTTTTTTCTCGGTCTTCTCCTGTATTGGATATATCTTACCCTGTTTCGCCTCTATCACCAGCCTTTGAGCTGATGATCCCAGGGGATAACATGTTATAAGGAACAGCACTTTTCCCTGTTCCACGGATAATCTGTAGGAAGCTGGAACTATTGTTGAGTTGATAACAGTGTACTCCACGTTACCTATCCCCGGCCATTCAAGGGTTATGTTGTCTCCTGCCTTAAGCTCGTTGAGCCTGAGAAACGGGGACCCATGAAGGGTCCTGTGACCAAAAAGAACAACCGTTCCATAGCCTGGTTTGGAAGATGCAGGTTCATGGTAAACACCATAATTAATGGATTTATTGTTTATGGCCTGATCAACACCTATTTTAGATATTTCAAGGTAAGGAGTGTCTGAGATGTTCTTGGTTACCTCCTGGGCAGATGCATAGTAATTAACTTCCACGATGCAGTAGAATGAAATTATGAGCAGACCCAGCACCACGAAGATGGTTGAAATTTTCATGGTTATTAATATGAAACTCATCTTTAAGAACCCTTTGATCCTTCATGAAAATGGGCTCATGAACCTTGCAAAAATTTGGGAAACAGTGATCAACAAAGATTTCGGTTTTAATTTCAATTTATAGATTATAGGTAGGTTATGGAACAAATTAAGTATAGATTATAGGATAAAAACTTGAAAAAAAGTATATCAAAAATAATTTTTTTAAAATTTGAGTTTATAGAGGGATTTATTTAAAAAAAAGGGTTTGAAAGATTAAAAAAAATATCCGTACTGACTGTTAATGTTAACAGCCAGTTTTAGGCCCTTCTTCAATTGTAGATGGTTTTGAGTTCACTGATCATCCATGTTGGAGCTGATTGTGTTGGAACAGTGAGCATTGCACTATCCATGTTCTGTATTAAGAACGGAGCATCATCCCTTGGAACCTCCAAGAGTATCATGTACTGAGCATCAAGCTCTCCCAGGTTTGACACCCTTTCAAAGTCAGCAAGTCTCCATCCATAGGAAGTTAGGAGTGAACTAACCTGACCTTGGTTCCATGTTCTAGATGCTGCAGCCTTTAAAAGCTCTTCAACATTGGTTACCTGAACAGATTTGGAGTATCCAGATCCTGATCCAGCTGAAGAACCATATGCGGATCCTGATCCTGAAGTGGAGTTAGTGTTCGCAGATGCAGATGCTGCCATTGATGCTGCATATTTTGCCTGTAACTGTGCCTGTGTTAAGTTGGCATCTATAGTTCCACTATCCGTTGCCCTTAAAATTGCCAGGACTGTTGCTCCACTGATGTTAGGAGTTGTACTCGTATTGGTAGTATTTCCACCACTTGAAGCATTGGTTCTAAGGTACACATCAACTGTGTTTCCCACAGTGACCAATCCCCCAGCAGCCTGGAGTCTGGATACCAGTATTGGAACTGCAACAGTGTCTGGTGTTTCAACATCCATGTTGGACAGAACACTTGCATCGGCGCTGTTAACAATTTGCTGGGCCGCATCAACCTTCATCATCAAATCCTTTTGATTGTCAGAACTTTGATTTCCAGTATCATAGGTTATCATCACCCTCTTGTAGGTGTCCTTCTTGTTGTTGATCTGCTGGGTTTGATACGTTCTCCATGACGTTGTTGCAGGTCCAAGAACATCCACTGCCAGTACCTGATCCGGAGTAACACCACTATCGATCTCAGCTAGTAGTATTTGTTTCTTTGGATCAGATGCTAAACCTCCTTTGAAATAGGAATTAATCTCATTGTACTTCTGCATTTTGGCATCGTTAAGTGTATCTTGATACGGTGCATAGAACAGGAAGTAGTAACCTACTACAGCAATAACTATGAGTATAACACCAAAGACAGCCGCACCAACCAATGTTTTCTGGTCATCATCGGGAAGTTTCTTTCCAAAGCCACCACCCCCACCTAAACCTCCTAAACCTTTAGCTTTTTTCTCAGGAGGTCTCAACCTAGGTTTAGAGTCCAGAGGCTTCGTTTTAGGTCTGGGCATGGGTTTGGGTATTTTTTTGTTGTTAGAAGATTTTTCACCCAAATCACCTGTTTCCTTACCTTTTCCATTGTTCCCTGATACTTTACCCACCATGTCCTTGAGTCGTCCCCCCATGTCTGACTCGGACTTTTTTCCATTTTTACGGAGATCAGGGGCTTCTTTTTTATCTTTATCCTTTTTTCCTAGTATTTTATCTAACATTTTGGACCACTTCTACGAAGATTGGCGTATAAATCCATAAACGGCACTGTTAATAAATATGCTACTGCAACGATGAATAAAAGTTTTGCAGGAATATACGCGATTATGGAAAGAATATTTTGGGGCATACATGTTGAAATTATCAAGATGCTACCTAATGCAACAACCAGTGTACCTTTAAATTTTGGATACTCAACTGTACTTATCATGAACACAGATACCACCATCATCATGACCAGTGCCAAGTCCATCTGGAAGATTCCTGAGATATAAAATGATCCAAGAATTAGTGCTGTCGATGGTATAGGTAGGCCAACGAATTTATCCCCACTTGAATCTGTAGTTAAATCTGCAAGTACATTGAACCTTGCAAGTCTTAATATCCCACATATAACTATTAGGAGAGCTACTAGTATATTAATGTATGGTACCGAATATGTTACGCATGCCGAATACAAAAGCATTCCGGGTGCAACACCAAAGGATATTACATCTGCCAGTGAGTCAATATTTTTTCCAAACCCAAACTCATCAACCCTTTTTGTATGCCTGGCAACCCAACCATCTAAAGAGTCAAATATTACTGCAATGAGCATAAACTTTGCCGCAAGAACTAGATTCCCAGTCATAATCATTATAATGGATAAAAATCCAAAAGAAGCATTTCCAAGAGAAACCAAATCTGCATAAGAAATAAAATCTTTCATATTCATAATTAAACTCCTTTAAAGTCCTTTTTATGGTTTATATTCTCTTTTAATTCATTTCAGGAGTTATTTTTTCTGGTTTTTCATTTAATTCCATCATGACCTTTTCAACGAGTTCCGCCATGATGGTTTCTCCAGCCTTGGGTTTCTGACCTTCAGCCACCCTAACCTCAAATTTTTCATGGGGCACTATGAGGTCTACCCTGGAACCAAATCTTATCATGCCCAGTTTGTCTCCTATTTCAAGTTTATCGCCCACTTGAACATACTGAACTATTCTTCGGGCTATAAAACCTGCTATCTGGATTACTCCCACTTTCCCATAATCTGAATCTATTACTATTAAGTTTTTTTCGTTTTCCTTTTCAACGTTCTTCCATGCCATCTTAAATTTTCCAGGGCAGTACTTGGTTTTTACAACTTCACCTGAAATTGGTGCCCGCTGTACATGAACATCAAAGGGGGACATGAATGTACTTATACGAATTCCCCTCTCCCCTTCATCTAAAAGATGTTCCATGAGAGGATAATCACAACCAACCACTTCTACCTTATCTATGCGTCCTGTTAATATCCTTCCATCTGCAGGTGCAACAACAACACCCTCATCAGAAGGTATTTTTCTCTTTGGATCTCTGAAAAACTGCATTAAAAATGCTATGGCTGAAAACAAGATGAAAGTCACAATAACGTAGCCAAATAAGAAGGGTAAAACTGCTATTGTTAATAATATTCCCACTTTTTTATAGGTTCCTTTCACAAACATTGTAACCACTGATTAATCAAAAAATTGATTATCAAATTATTATTAAACTATTTTATTCTCTATTTTATTCTACTGAACTACTATTTTTACTCAATTATTCTGTACTACTCCTTTCTGGATCCATTCTAAAGCCTGAAATGTAGCTGAGTTTAGTTAATTGAATATAAATATAAATAGTTGCACTTGGTATGTAACAACCTACATAAAACATGTGTCATTACAAACATTTCAATATTTCAAGGGTCCAAACAGAGAATCTGGTAAATATATTCATTTATGAAAGAAAATAATCCCATGATAAACACCCATTGTGTGAAAAAAATTTCAGAGAATACCATTTAATATTACGATTTAGTTATTTAATAAACTTTTAAATAGTGCTCCACTTATAAATTAAAACCATTGAAATGATTTTTGAATTAACAGATCTCTTGATATAATATATATTGTTTTATCATCATGTAAGTTCAAGTAAGGTAATATTCTAATTATATTTATATTTCATAACAGTTTATTTAATAAACCAGTACAGTAAATTAATCACAGAAACTTATATGATATGATATATGTGATGGAACTTGAAACTCAAGTTCATTCAAAAACTGTGGTTTTACTACATCATTCATAAATTAACATAAGCATCCTAATTCATAAATAGTATAATATTAATTAAGAAATATTTTGTTTGAATGAATACTTAAATGAATAAATTTGTAAATTGAGTGTAGTAAAAAAATTATAGATCGTACAATTTGTAAGTGAATAATTTCTTAATTTCTAAGTAATATTCAAATAAACGTAAATCTGTACTGAAAATTATTACGCCATGAAGAAGTGGTATTGATGATAGAAAATAAGATTAAAACCTTGAGAAAAGCTGCAAAAGTTACTACAATGCAGGATTCTGATGAAATATGGTGCGTAATCGCAGGTAACGAAGAAATGGTTAATAACGTTGCATATGCAGCTATAACAGACAAAGAAAGGGTTAAAATCCTCTGCAGAGAACATATAACCACTAAAGAATCATTCGTAACAAAAAAATTCGACTTCATACTGATCTATGGAGACTTGAATAAAATAAGAGAACTAAGCTGGATTTGCAAAGAAAACGGTGGAGCTTACATTAAGATAGCACCTTACTACGCTATAAATGAATCTAACCTACTTTTAACAGTAGGACCTGAAAATTCCGTTAAGAAGTTCATGGGAGACTGTGAAAAGAACCGGGTCAAACTTTCATTTTTACTCGAAGATCAAACAACTGGTTTTATAGAAACTGATGTTTACATAACCAACATACTACCTACTTTTATCAGAAACACAATTGATCCTCTGTTTAAAATAGCAGATGTTGCTCTTTCAACTGTTCTGATATCAACCACTGACGATTACATTAAAAAAATCAAAGAAATTGCGAAGTTGAACAAGATCTTCGTAATAGAATTCGATAAATTTTTAGAGGAGGACTGAAATGTTCAATTTATTTGGAAAAAAGGAAGAAAGTGGAGAAGTAAAGAAAAAAGCATTGACAAGCACTTTGGGGATCGATTTAGGAACCCTGAACACTGTTGTTGCAAAACCATCTGGAGATAAATTCGATTTATACAAAATACCCTCAGTGGTAGCTGTTAAAAAAGAAGAGCCAACTTACGTGCTTGCAGTTGGTGAAGAAGCTAAAGCCATGCTCGGAAGAACACCCGAAGATATCATAGCTGTAAGGCCACTGCGAAAGGGAGTTATAGAAAGCATAGCCCAGGCAGAAGCTCTTCTTGTTTACGCAATGGACAAGGGCTCTGGAGAGTCCATGGACTCAATAGACAGGATCGTTGTTGGAATTCCTGGAGATGCATCTGAAGTTGAAAAACGTGCAGTTGAGGACATAGGTAAAAAAGCAGGTGCAAACTACGTTCTTGTAATAAGTGAAGGACTTTCAGCAGCAATAGGTGCAGGCCTTCCAATTGCAGAGGCAGCAGGTACCATGGTCATAGACCTTGGAGCAGGTTCCAGTGACATCGTTGTAATTTCCCTGGGTGGAATCACAGACATTGAAACCATAAGAAACGGTGGAGATGACATAGACAACAACATAGTTGACAGGGTAAAAGATCTTTACAACGTTGAAATAGGTATTCACGAAGCTGAAAACGCTAAGATCCAGGTTGGAATGGTTCATTCCAGTGCAGATATGGAGAACACCACAACATCAGCCATTGGAAAATGCATGGAAACCAACAAGCCTAAGAAAGTTGAAATAGACTCAAAACTTGTTGCAGACGCTGCAGAACCAATAGTTGTTAATTTAATTCAAGCACTAGCTTTGGTACTTGAAAGAATGTCCCCTGAACTCATATCCGGTGTTTACAACAAAACCGTAGTTGTTGGTGGAACATCACAGCTCCGTGGACTAAAAGACAGGATATACGAGGAAGTTGGAGTTCCTGTGGAAATATCAGACGACCCAATGACCGTTGTTGCTAAAGGTGCTGCAATAGTAGCTGCAGAACCACGGGCACTTGAACCAGAAGTTCGTTTAAAAGCTATGAAATAATTATTTTCAATATTTAATTGAAATAATTATTTATTTTATTTATTTTTAAATTTTAGTTGAATATCTTTTTTTAAATTAAAATTATATGGTACTATTGATGAAATTATCAATTTGAAGATTTGAAATTCATCACATCCCAAGTTCATTCTATTAGAGGTTACTGAAGTTCGTGCTAAATTTATTTAAACCACTTCTTTTAAACTATTTTAAACAAAGATTTAAACCATGGGACTAAAGCTAATCCCATTAGAAACTTATTAAGTATTATTAAGTGAAGTTTGAAACTGATCTAAAAAGTGATCTAAACTAAACATCGATCTGAAGGTTGTAATTCATACTGTACATCCTAAAAGAATGTTGGGATAACTACTAAAAAAGGACAATAAAATGAAGATAGTGGGAATAGATGAAGCAGGAAGGGGATCCGTACTTGGTCCTTTAGTTGTGTGTGGTGTGGCAGTAGAGGAAGATAGATTAAAGTACCTTGAAAGACTGAGACTAAAGGATTCTAAAAAATTATCTCCAAAACGGAGAACCATACTTTCAAGGAAGATAAGGAAAATAGCAGAATGTTACCCTGTTAATATAACTGCCCAGGATATAGACATCCTGCGGTCGAAGGATGTTAACCTCAATGAAATTGAAAAAATAGCAATTAAAAAAATCATAGGAGAATCAGAACCAGATATTGCCATAATTGATTCCATGGATGTTAAACCTGAGAGACTCAAGGCAGAGGTTGAGGGTTACAGGGAAAATCTTGAGGTTGTGGCAGAACACAGGGCCGATGATACCTATGTGATTGTTTCAGCAGCATCCATCATTGCAAAGGTTGAAAGAGACACTGCAATATCCAATATCAGAGAAGAGTTTCCAGATGTTGGATCCGGTTATCCAAGCGACCCTACAACGATTGCATTTCTTGAAAAAATACCCTACGAGGAAATGCCAGATTTTGTCAGAAAATCCTGGTCAACCGTGTCAAAAAGGAAGAAATGAGGACCAACCATGATATACGAATTCTTTACCAGCGGTTTTGGAACCATAATGGAGATGTTCAAAAGCGGAGGAGTAATAACCTACATAATAACCATAATCGGTTTGTACGGAATCATTTATTCCTTTGAGAAGATCCACTATCTGCGTAAGATGTCCAAGGTGGATCTGCCCCAGATAATGGGGGTTGTGAATGATACCATGGAAAATGGAGGTTCACTCGAGGCACTGCGCTCAATAGGAAAGTATCAAAACCCCTTATCCAAAATAATCTCCGAAGCCCTTAAGATCGGTTACAGGAGCAAGAGTGAAGTTGAAGATGCAATGGAACGAGTTTTCATAGTTGAAATGGGCAGAATGACCAAGGGACTTGACAGCATCCGAACCATAATTGAAATCGCACCTCTACTTGGACTTATCGGAACTGTTCTTGGTATGTGGTACACCTTCAAGGCACTGGGTGTGAATGCCAACCCCACAGCCATGGCAGAAGGTATATACATAGCACTCATAACAACCATAGCAGGTCTTGCCGTTGCCATAATCATATTACCCCTTTACTCTTACATCAACGGTAAAATAGAGGGCGAACTGGATAAAATCGAGATAGCCAAAAAGATGACCAACTGGCGAACTGCAGAAATGAAGATAAAAGTGGATTCAGGAATAGATAACGCTGTTCATGCACTTAAGGAATCCAATGGCGTGGTTGAGGTCCGAAAACTTCTTGATTCAGAAGCTAATATTTGGATATCCATTAACCCCAACATGCTTGAAAAGAGCATAAACAACATAATAAGGGAAAAATGTAACTGTAACGTGAAAATCGTTGAAAGTAAACTTAGACAATGATCTGGAATTTAAATAAAAAAAACAGGGAATAGATGGGATCTTAAGTCGAATAAAAGTGAAGAGATAATTGGAACGGTCTAACATCAAAATAATGAGGAGGAACCCTACATGACCCTTGATACTCAAAGATACAGGAATAAAATGCGGCAAAAACAGGCCCGAGTTAATCTAGTTCCACTTATAGATGTTATTTTCACCATACTCATATTTTTGATGGTTACAAGCAGTTTTCAGGCTGCTGCAGATACAAGTTCCTCTTCAGGTAAGCCCGAGGTGATCCAGACAAATGGAACCTCAGAATATTATTTAATACCTGTTTCAGGCCTTAAGACTGTCACAGTCAACGGTGTGGATATGTCAAAGGATATAAGAAACAGTGCCATTGCTGTTCATACAGATGTCATAGATTACGGGGAGATAATAATAAAATCCAAGGAAGGAACCATAATAATCACATCACCCTCAAATGTACCTACTGATAAAGCTGTGAGCATTCCTCAATCATGATATCTTGAGTTTGAATTGGGTTAATTGGAATAGTTTATTAAACCCCAGACCCAAATAAATTTTATTGATTTAATTTTGAAGAATCCCATGAAGATTCCATCTGAAGCATTTAAATCCAATTAAAGTCATTGAAATGATAATTAAAACGTTAAAAAAGTTTAGAGGGTGATATTAGTGTACCTTGGAAGAATAGTTGCAGTTGGAAGTACTGAAAATGGAAAATTCGCAGCATACAGAGTTTCAAGCCGTTCATTTCCAAACAGAATGGCAAAATCCTTCAAAAACCGAGTTTCAATAGTTCCAACAGAAGGAAATGAAAAGGATGTCTTTCAAAATCCGTATATAGCCTACAACTGTATTAGGATAGTTGGAGATGTTGCAGTGGTTACCAATGGTTCTCACACAGATGTTATAGCAGAAAAAATAGCGTCTGGAATGAACGTAAGGGATTCAATTGCCCTATCACTCATTGCAATGGACTACGAGAAGGATGATTACAACACACCAAGGATAGCATGTGCAGTATCTCCAGATGAAGGTTCGTACATAGGTATAGTGACCCATGACGATGTAATCGTTGAAAAGGTTCCAGAGGGAAAATCAGTGTACATATCCACCTATGAACAGACCAGACCCGCATACGTTGACTTTGAAGCAGAGGATGCAGAGGATGCAGCCCAGTTCATAATGGATGGGGGTAAATTTGCAGAGTTCACAAACCCTGTGACTTCAACTGCAGCTTTCATGAAGGATGGGGAATGGAAAATAAGTTCCATATAAAATCAGTGAGTGACTGGGGATAATTGATTTACTAAAAAAGTAGTTAGTGGATTACATATCACTGAAAAATTGTAGTTTAATTGAAATTTAAAAATCATGAGTTGGGTGCGTAATGGAATTGAAACTCATAGGCATACCAGGTATACCTATTTTAAAGGAAGGAAATAATATTGCAGATATCATATTAAATGCTCTGGATGAAGAAAGCCTTGAAATCTGTGACGGTGACGTTCTGGTTATAGCAGAAACCATCGTATCAAAATCTGAGGGAAATATAATTGATCTTAAGAGTTTAGAGCCAAGTGAACTTGCATTTGAGCTTTCAGAGAAAACTGGGAAAACTCCTGAGATTGCAGAGGCCATAATAAATGAATCCAAGGATATAATAAAGGTTGGTCCTGATTTTATAATATCAGAAACAAAACACGGTTTCATATGTGCCAATGCAGGAATAGATGAATCCAATGTTGGTGAGGGACTTGCAACTCCAATGCCTGCAGATCCAGATGGGAGTGCAGGTAATATAAGGCAGAAAATTGAGAAAATCACAGGACATGAGGTTGCAGTTATAATTTCAGATACTCAGGGAAGGGCCTTCCGTGAAGGGGCTATTGGAACGGCAATTGGTATCTCTGGAATGTTTCCACTGTGGGACAGGCGAGGAGAACAAGATCTTTACGGTAGAGAACTTGAAACCACAAGTATAGCTGTTGCAGATGAACTTGCAGCCGCAGCTTCAATACTAATGGGACAGGCCAATGAGGGAATTCCTGTGGTTATAATCCGTGGTGTTGATTACTTCAAAAAGTTGAGAACTGATTCTGCAAGCGTAAGATCACTCCTGAGACCTAAGAAGTACGATGTTTTCAGATGAGATTCTCAGTGCATTGAATTTAAAAAAATAATAAATCAAGAAGAAATAAAATGGATAATAGGATCCTATGATAACCATACTTTCAGGTGGAACAGGCACCCCCAAGCTCATACAGGGAATTATGCAGATTGTAAACCCTGAAGAGATTACTGTGATTGTTAACACCCTTGAAAACTCTTATTTTTCAGGTGTTTACGTTGCAGCAGACCTAGACACAGTTATGTACACCCTTGCAGGTCTTATAAATGAGGAAACATGGTATGGAATTAAAGGTGATACATTTATTACACATGAAACTTTAAAGGAGATCAAATGTCCTGAAACCCTTAAAATTGGGGATAAAGACAGGGCAACAAAGATACAGAAAACCCTCCTCATGAAAAAATATTCCCTTTCAAGGGCCGTTGACATACAAAGAACCGCTCTGGGCATTAAATCTCGTATTATTCCCATGAGCAACCAGAATTCCAATATAACCATTGTGACAGATGAGGGAGATATGGAATTTCATGAGTTCCTCATTGAAAGATCAGGAAAGCCTGAAGTTCTGGATATTCAATACAACACGGTTGAACCATCACCGGGACTTGTTGAATCCATTGAAGAAGCAGATATGGTTGTTTTAGGACCTTCAAATCCAGTTACATCCATAAAACCCATAATATCCATGGATGGTGTTGTTGATGCACTTAAAAAAGCTCATGTTACTGCAGTTTCTCCAATAATTGGAGGTGCTCCTGTAAGTGGTCCTGCAGCGAAGTTTATGAGTGCACTTGGATATGAGGTTTCATGTTCTGGTGTTGCTTCTCTTTATGGTGACTTTTTAGACAGATTTATTATTGATGTTGAAGATGGTAAGTATAAGGAAAAAATAGAAAGACTAATATCGGATGTTGTTGTAACAAACACAAACATGAGAAACATCGGAAATAAATTGATGTTAGCCAGAAGTATTTTGGGTGAAATTTTATGATTCAGATGACTTTAATTCAAATTGATAACTACGGCCCATGGACCGTGACTCCCACACCAAGGGCAGAGGCAGATCTTCAGATACTGCAATCAGAGCTATATGCAGACCTTCAAAGACAATTTGCAGCAAAAGGAGGTCTCGTTTTCTTCACCCGGTTTGATAATATGCTAGCGGTGACAAACGGCGTTGATATGGAAGACCACCGCAGAATCCAGAAATCCATAGGAAACAGGTACCCCATAACAGTCAGTATGGGCGTTGCAACAGCAGAAACACCCTATGATGCACAGAGCAAGGCAACTGCAGCTCTTCAGAACTATGGAGGGGCTCAGTCCGAGGAGCGAAAGGAGATACTCGCAATAGACAGCCTCGTTAAGAAGGAAGAAAGCTTTGTTCAAATTGCACACATCGACATAAATGGAATTACAGATACACTTACAGATATAATGCCTGCATATGATACTAGTTTTATTGTGAATCGTGTTCAACACTTTTTAATGAAAAAATTGATTGAAAAAGGTTCTCTTTTGTTCTTCATAGGCGGAGACAACTTCATGTCCCCCTGTAATGGATTAACACCAGAGGGACTTCTCAAGATCATAGAAGAAATTAAGGACGAAATAAACATAGCACTTAAAGCTGGTGTTGGAAAGGCTCCAAGCGCTGAAAAAGCTGCAAATCTTGCAGATCTTGGACTTGAGGAAATAAGGGGCGGTTTCACCTACAACCTAGTCCATGTTATGAAGGAAGCCCAAGGATAAGAATTGGATATGTTCAGGTGAAAGGTTGAAAAATACCTTAAATTCCTTTTTTACTCTTTTATTAATTTTTGTTTATGCCAAAAGTCTAATTAAAAATTGAATAAAATGAAAATGATGTGTAAAGAAAGATAAATAAAACTGATTAACACGATTGGTTAAAAGTTAAAAGGATATTTTCTGAATTATATTCAAAAATGTATTCACTTGATAACTGCAGTCTTTCCTCAGGTAAGTCTTAACTAAAAAAAGGATTGTGAATCTTTTTAATTTAAATGATCCTTGAATTTATTATTTTAAGTCAGGTGGTTTTATTGAAGTACTAGCACCCATGGCAGGTATAAGTAATGGTAGATTCTGCAGAAAAATGTCTTCATACGGCTTTGACATGCTTACACTTGGAGGTTACAGTGCAGATGATATCTCTGCAGAGGCCGGACGTAAAATACTCCAGAGAGGCAGACCAGAATTTGACATGGACCCATCCAACCTTCCCTCCCACATAGAGAAAGAGATAAAAATTATCAGAGAGGGAAATCCTTGGGAAGGTCTTGTATCTGTTAACCTCAGGGCAGCTTCTCCAGAACCCATGATACCCATCTCAAAGCTGGACTTTGTGGATGTTGTTGAGATCAATGCCCACTGCAGACAGCCAGAGCTGGTTGAAGCAGGCTGTGGTCAGAGCTTACTAATGGATCCAGAGGTACTTCATGAATTCACATCCCATGTTGTGAAGAAGGGAAAAAGCAGTGTTTCTGTTAAGTTAAGGGCAAATGTTCATGGTGTTGATGATCTAGAAATTGCGGGTGCTGTTGAAGATGCAGGTGCAGATTATCTCCATCTTGATGCAATGAAACCTGGATTTAACTCTGCAGATTACGAACTGGTGCGTTCCATTAAGGATGCTACAGACATATTTCTCATAGGCAACAATTCCATCGTTGATCTGGAGTCTGCAAGGAAGATGATGGCTGCGGGTGCAGACGGAATATCCATTGCAAGGGCTGCAATATCTGGAATTCTCAAATTCGATCTGTGGGATATATAAGAAATGGGGTCAAAAATAAATAGGAACCAGTGTTAATTAAAATATATATAAATGATCCATCAAATTAAGAATATATATTCATTATAATTTATTGAAAGGTGGTTGCATGTCGTTTATAGAATTGGAAAATGTTACTAAAACCTTCGATGGTGTAAAAGTTCTAAAAAATCTGAGCATGACCATAAACGAGGGAAAAGTTCTGGGTATTCTTGGTAGAAGTGGTTCCGGTAAATCCGTACTGATAAACATGCTCAGGGGAATGAAGGAGTACAAACCCGACGAAGGCAGGATCTTTTACACGGTGGCTCTATGTCCAGGGTGTATGAGGGTTGAAGCCCCATCCAAGGCTGGAACTAAGTGTGGATGTGGATGTGAATTTGGACTTGAAAAGGTTGATTTCTGGAACTCTGACAGAAAACTCTTTGCAGCCATTAAAAGAAGGATTTCAATAATGCTGCAGAGGACCTTTGCACTTTATGAGGATGACACAGTTATAGACAACGTTATAAAATCCATTGAAGGCCATGAATACGAGGAAAGCACCTACATGGCAATAGACCTCCTTGAAATGGCCCAGATGACCCACAGGATCACCCACATAGCCAGGGATCTGAGTGGTGGAGAGAAGCAAAGGGTCGTGCTTGCAAGGCAGATAGCAAAGGAGCCTATGCTTTTCCTTGCAGACGAACCAACAGGTACACTTGACCCTAAAACAGCTGAACTCATACACGAGGCTCTTATTGAAGGTGTTAAGGATAAGGGAACCACCATGGTTATAACATCCCACTGGCCAGAGGTTATGAAAAAACTCTCAAACTACGTTATCTGGCTTGAAAAGGGAGAAATAATTGAGGAAGGCAAACCAGAAGAAGTTGTGAAGAAATTCCTTGAACAGGTACCTTTACCTGAGAAGAAGGAAGTTTACCAGACAGGAGGCCCAATAATCCAGATGGAAGGGGTCAAAAAACATTACTACTCCATAGAAAGGGGAGTTGTCAAGGCAGTTGATGGAATAGACCTCAACGTTAACGACAGTGAAATATTTGGAATTGTTGGATTAAGCGGTGCAGGTAAAACAACCCTTTCAAGGATACTCTATGGATTAACAGAACCCAGCAGTGGTAAGATAGAAGTTAAACTCGGGGAGAACTGGGTTGATATGACTGAAAAAGGCCCCTTTGGAAGGGGTCGAGTGAAACCTTACCTTGGAATACTGCACCAGGAGTACAGTTTGTACCCCCACAGGAACGTGCTTGGAAACCTTACAGAGGCAATAAGCCTGGAACTTCCAGCAGAATTTGCACATATGAAAGCACTGTACGTTCTCAAAGCAGTTGGATTTGATGAAGATTACGCTAAAAATATATTGAAGAAATATCCTGATGAACTGAGTGGTGGAGAGCGTCACAGAGTTGCCCTTGCACAGGTGCTCATAAGGGAACCTAAGATAATCATTCTGGATGAACCAACAGGTACCATGGATCCAATAACAAGGGTTCAGGTAACAGATTCTATAAGAAAGGCACGGGATGAGCTTAGTCAGACTTTCCTGATAATATCCCACGATATGGACTTTGTTCTTGATGTGTGTGACAGAGCAGCACTTATGCGTGGTGGGAAAATTCTGAAAGAGGGAGATCCTCATTCAATTGTGGAAGACCTCACACCAACTGAGAAGGAAAAGATGCTTACGGAGGAATAGAATGGTATGGGAAGATGCACCATCACACGTATGTAGGGGAGGAGACAAGAGGGCGTTGGCTTTCTGCTGTCCGCCTGTAAAACCCTGTCCAATATTGTACGCACTTGAAGATACTAAGATCACACCTCAAGAGTACATAGAGATCAAGGAGAAGTTTGGAGAAAAAAGCAGGCTAGGCCAGGGTGAAGGAACCTGTTTCGGTTCACTTGTATGGTGCTGTAAACCATCAAAACCATGCCCCTTAAGGGATATGGTTATGCGCAGAATAGACATGGATGTTGACGAGTACATGAAGCTTAAAAAGGAACTTTCAGAGGAACTCGTTGGTAGCGAGGGATCAACACTCCAAGAAAGTGTGAAGGCACTCTCTGAAACCTTCAACATTCCAGAGGATGAAGCCCAGAAGGTCCTTGCAGAATGTGGCAACGATGTGAAAACAGCTGCCAAAATACTCAGAATGAAGAATCTGGAGTTATAAGATGGGATGGACTCCACTCTTCCTTGAAATGCACCATAAAAATGTTTTAGTGGTGGGTGCAGGAGAGGTGGGAGAAAGGAGAGCCAGAAGATTTCTTGAAGCAGGTGCAAGTGTTGTGGTGCTGGGAAGCATTGCACCCCGTGAGATCCTTGAACTTGGAGCATCCCTAGAACCAATGGAGGATGCTGCAAAATGGGTTGAATGGGCCGACCTTGTGGTTACAGCAACCCCTGACACTGATTTAAACCAGATGATTGCAGATCTTGCAGGAATTAAGCTGGTCAACAGGGCCGATGCACCACAAAATGGTAACTTCATAGTTCCATCATCTTTTTTCATAGGCGATGTACAGATATGCATATTCACAGGCGGTAAAAGCCCCCTCATGTCCAAGGAATTAAGAAAAAAGATACAAAAAGTAATAAAAACTGAGGATGTGCTGCAGCTCGAGCTTCAGGACTTTGCAAGGAACATCCTAAAAAAACGGGTTGATGATCAGAAAGCCCGTAAAAAGTATCTTTATCAAATATTAAATGATGAGAAGGTTAAAAAGTTCCTGGAAGATGAAGATCTTCAGGGGGCCCAGGTTTACGTTGAATGTTTACTATCTGGATTGAAAGAAAATTGATTTTAGGTATAAAAAATAAAAAACTAATTTTAAATAGGATTGAATTCAAAAAAAGATTTTGATGAGGTAGTTCTGGAGTATTAACACCTTTTTAAGTACTAAAAAAATTAGTATTACCTCAAAAATTAAATTTAATAAAGAGATGGGATAAACAATTCTTTTACTGAAGTGATCCTTACTGATCAAAAATAAATATAAGTTTTTATTGAATTTAAATAAACCATAATTGATTGATGATGAACCTTTTTTTAAGGGTTTTGGAGGGAGCAAGTGATCCTAAATATCAGAGTCGACCATAAAACTGCAAGCATCGGTACAATGGAGAGATCAGCACATAAACTTGACGTTGCGTTCCAGGAAATTCAGAATAAGTACCCTGTAGAGGAACACCTCCAAATAAAGACCTGCAACAGAACAGAATTTTACCTGGTGCTTAAGGACTGCAGTATGGAAGTGGAATGTGATGATTTCGTGGTTGAAACTGATGAAAAAGCACTTGAACATCTTTTAAGACTTGCATCCGGATTGGAATCCATGATAGTAGGTGAAGACCAGATACTTGGCCAGATAAAGGATGCCCGTAAACGAAGTATTAAGGAAGGATGCTGCGGCAGAGTTTTAAACACTGTTTTTACCAAGGCAGTTCATGTTGGCCAGTCCGTTCGTAAAAAAACCCGGATAAACGAGGGATCCGTGTCCATAGGATCTGCAGCAGTTGACCTTGCAGAGAAGGTTCATGGAAACCTTAAATGTAAGAAGGTCCTGGTTGTGGGTGCTGGTAAGATGGGAACCCTTGTTGCCAAGGCCCTGGTTGAAAAAAATCTTAAAGCAATCGTTGTTGCAAACAGAACCCATGACAGGGCAGTTTGCCTTGCAAGGGAGCTGGGTGGTTCAGCCATACACTTCAACAAACTCGCTGAAGCAATGAAAGATGCAGATGTTGTTATAAGTGCAACAGGAGCCCCACACCCAATTTTAACCTATGAAAAGGTGAAGGAAACTGTGCCTCCAGAAAATCTCAGGAACATGGTGATGGTGGACATTGCAAACCCCCGTGACATAGAGGAGAGGGTTTCAGAACTGGGTGTTAAACTTTTCAACATAGATGATCTTCGTGGAGTTGCAGATGAAAGCCTGAAGATGCGTGAAGCAGAAGCAGTGCGTGCAGAGAAAATAGTTGAAGAGGAACTGGAACTTCTCCATAGATCACTGAAGCGCATGGAAGTTGAACCATTGATATCCAGTATTCGTGCTAATGCCGAGGAAATAAGGGTTAAAGAAACCAGGAAAGCTCTTAAAATTCTTGGAGATATGAATGGTAATGAGAAGGTGGTTGATGACCTTACAAAGGTCCTGGTCAAACACATCTCCTACGATATGATTCAAAACCTGAAGCATGCAGCTGAAATGGATGAAAAAGAGGTTATAAAGGCTGCAGAAACAATTTTTAAGGGTAAAAATTGACAGCTGATTTAAATTAGGGTAGCTGATTTAAATTTAATTAGTTTTAATGGATTTTTTAATGTTAGGATATGAATTAAAGATTTTTTTAAGGTTCTGATTAGGAATTAAATAATTCTTTATTTTAAATTTTAAAATCCTTTATCTGATTATTTGTTTTAAAAATCATTACTTGACCCTGTATATAAAAAAAACTTATTTTTAATGATAATTTTAATGATTGAATGAATCTTCACCCCTGTCCATAAGTCCCAGAACCCTTGTGGTGAATAGGAGGATGAACGGTGCTATTATGAGCTGGGAAACCAGATCTCCCACCAAAGGCAGGGTTGAGAGGTTGTCAGTTAGAACCAGCTTCAAAATTCCAAGTATCAGAAATATTCCAGTGTAAACCACCACAAGATCCTTGAAGCCCAGATATTTGATTTTCCTGATTATTGCCCTGAAATCCAGGCCTGATCTTATGTTCCCATGGTTGTGGGCCATGTTGAGCATGACTGCAGGAAAGAAGATGTAGATGGTGCCCAGTAAAAGGATGAGGATCAAAAATCCAATTATGGTGGCATCTGCAGATGCTTCAGTGCTCCAGAGAAGCATGATGAAGAGGAATGAAGGAACTGCAAAATATATGGTGAGTATCAGTAGTTCTTTAATGCCATGAACCGTCATTTCACGGAATCTGTTGAGTTTTGGAAGCTTTTTTGATCCTTCCACAGATTCTTCAAGCACCCTGAAGAGGTACCCTGCCTCCAGAACCCCTAAGACTAAAATGAAAAGGAGTATAATGGCATTTAACCAGTTCATAGTCAAGGAACCTGAAAATCCCCCTTCAGAATCCATGAGTACCAGTAAAATGCCCAGGAGTATGAGTTTCTTCCAGTCTGAAACTGAGTACCAGAATGAATCCACGAGTATCTCTTTCAAGTTCATTGAAAATCAGTTATTCACTTGATGATTTAAATCTTTCCTTGAACCAGTTAAAAAGAAAATTTAGACAGTTGATTGAAAGAGAATTTTAGATGAGATTTGTGCAAAGTTAAAAAATGCCAAAAAACGTTCAAATAATTATTATTAAACCTCCTAATTAAATTTCATTAAATTTCATTATTTTTCTTAGAGCAGACCTTAGTCTCAACGTTAGAATTTTTACAAATGTAAAACTTTGATTAAAATTAGTTTAAGCCCATTTTGTTGGAAGTATCTCCCTAGGATAGAATAATCATTTTAGAACTCTTCAAAGATCCATTTTTTACTTCAGTTACAAAATAACAGCCCATAGATAGGGATTATTTGATCATTACCAAAATTAAATCGGTATTTTTATATATGATAGGTTTATTTATAAGGTATCAACTCGAGGCCATTAACTCGGGAAGATTTCTGGTATTAACGTAGAGATCCAACATAGATACGTAGGAGGGATTGAATGAAGAATTGTTTTGACCTGGAAGGAAAAGTGGCAGTTGTAACCGGTGCTTCAGGCGGTCTTGGAGCAGATGCAGCAAGGGCATATGCACAGGAAGGTGCTGACATTGCTCTTTTAGCAAGGAGAAAAGAAAGATTAGAATCCCTGGCAGAAGAAATTGAATCAACAGGAAGAAAGGCTCTTGCAGTTCAATGTGATGTATCCAATGAGGAAAGCGTCAAAAATGCAGTTGAAGAGGTAGTTAACCATTTTGGAAAGATAGACATACTCCTGAACAACGCGGGTGTGGCAATTCGCGGGGGTGTATGTGATTTATGTGTTGAAGACTGGGACAAGGGAATGGATGTAAATGTTAAAGGAATCTTCCTGGTCTCAAAACACGTCATTCCACAAATGATCAAAAATAACTACGGGAAAATTGTGAACACCAGTTCCATAAACTCTATAGCTGGTGACAAAGAGGACATGTTCATACGTCACGTTTACAACGCATCAAAAGCAGCTGTTCGTGGTTTAACAATGGGTATGGCATGTTCCTATGGTAAATATGGAATTACAGTAAATGCAGTGGCCCCTGGTCTTTTCGAATCTGAAATGACGGCAGATACACTTTTCAAATCTGAAGAATTCCTGGAAAGATACAGCAGAGTTGTACCCATGGACCGTCCAGCTAAAAAAGGAGAATTAAACGGAGCCATCATATTCTTCTCATCAGATGCCTCATCTTATGTAACTGGACAGACCATCTTCGTTGACGGAGGTTTCTCAATCGTCTGATTTCATTAAAAGAGTTTATAAGAATTTCCCAGCCCTTGTATATTTAAATTTTATCTTTTTTTGGTTTAAAGAGCTGATTAATTCCTTTCTAAAAATAAAAAAAAAGTTGTGGATGAATGTTCAGGCGAACATTCCCTTGGGTTCATTTTTATCCTTTTTATGCTGTTTCAGGGAGTACTCTACGTCACTCCATGTTACAGTTTCCCTGTCCTCGGATATTGCCCTGTGAAGTGCTACCTTGAGGAGCTTGTCCTTGATGTCCCTGCCTGACATTCCCTTACTGGCTGTTGTGAGCTTCTTAATGTCAGCTTCAAGTGGCAGTGGCATGGATTTGATGTAAAGCTCCAGAATTTCTTTTCTCTCCTTTTCATCAGGCAGAACAAATTCTATTTCCTCTTCAAACCTGCTTCTGATTGCAAAGTCCAGAAGGTGGGGGTTGTTGGTTGCACCTATGGTGACAACACCCTTGTTGTAGTCTATACCATCCATTTCAGTTAGAAGGGCGTTCACCACTTCTGAAACATCTCCCCTGAGGGACTGGTATTTCCTGTCAAGACCCACTGCATCGATTTCGTCTATGAATATCACTGCTGGTGAGCAGGCTGAAGCTGCATCGAATAATTCGTGTATCTGCCTTGAACCATCACCAACATGCTCCCCTATGAGGCTTGTGGCCTTAACAAGGAAGAGTGGGACTTGAAGTTCGTTTGAAAGGGATTTTGCAAGCATGGTCTTTCCTGTTCCTGGTGTTCCATGGAAGAGGACGTTTCTTGGTGCCCATTCCCCGAACTTCTCAGGTTCCTTCAGGTACTTCATGATGATCTTGCACTTGGTCTTGGCACGTTCCTGACCAATAACCTCGGACATTTTAACGTTGCTTTCAATTTTTTTAACTTCACTGGATTCTTCAAGTTCCATGAGGATGATTGAAGTTTTCTCAGTGATCTTTGAGTTATCTGGATGTGCCTTTATTATTTTAAAAGCATAATCTGGTAATAATTTCTGATCGAATAAGAATGAACCTTCTTTAACTGTGTAATCTTCCCACTGCTCCCTTGCATATAATTCGAAGAGTTCCTTGTCGAATATTTCTATCTTGGGATTTTCAACCAGGTTGCATAGGAATGGGTAGCCAACAGACTGGAGTACAACAACTTTAGCTCCCATTACATGTTCAGGTAAATTTCTTAATGCTTTTTTATCTGATACAAGTGTATCAGTTGCCATATTGTTTAGTTTCACTAGGGATACCTACCAATTTCTTTAATTAATGAATGATTATATTGAGTTGATTATAGTTTGGTTCCATGTGGATAAAAGGTTTTCTCAAAATATTTATTTCATAATACATGGACAAATACCATTTGAAAATATTGATAGCTGTTAAAATTTTATGATGGTAAAATTAGTATGTAATAAATTTTAATTTAACAGGTAAATCTTTAGAGTAAGAGGATTAGGGGGTGATGTAAAAAGAGATTAGGGTAATTTATAAAGTTTTATCCTCACCTGAAATCCCCTCATAAATCCCCTTCATAACCAGGGCATCCCTGTCCCTGAGGGGTGTTTCGCATATCAGGGTGATGTTCCAGCCGTTCTCAGCAACAACCTCCATGAGGGGTTCCAGTGGTGGGCCGTAATCCTCTTCCATGAGGGTGTGATGCTTCCGCTCACCCTTATCTGTGTACTCTATACTTGTGAAGTGGCTGTGAAGGGTTTTAAGGCCCAGCTCATCTTCAAGTTTCTGGAATATCCTGCTGTAATCATCCCTCTCCTTTATGCAGCCGTTGTTTCTTGCATGGACATGTGCGAAGTCCACTGTGGGTTCCACATGGTCGAAGGACCTACAGATCTCTATGACCTCGTCCAGGCTTCCAAGCTGTGACTTTTTACCCGTTGTTTCAGGGGCCAGGTTGTAGTCCTTGACTCCCTGTGATTCCAGTTCTTCCTGTATAAGGGTTATGGATTTTTTGCAGCGCTCCATTGCCTCTTCATGGGTGTAGGTTGTGTAAAAACCAGGGTGGAACACCGTTCTGTAGGCCCCCATCCACTCGGAGGCACTGGCTGCCTGCACCAGCCTCTGGATTGACCTTTCAACCACATCATCCTTGTTGGAAGATAAATTCACGTAGTATGGTGCGTGCATTGAAACCATCACATCACTCTTCTTTGAATCTTCTTTAAGTTCCAATGCAGATTTTTCTGATATTTTCACTCCGTAGGTTGCCTGGTACTCGTAGGCATCCAGGCCTATGGATCTTATGTAGCTGCAGGCCATGTTTGCATTGCCTTTGTAGTCCACAGGCCTTCCTGCCGGTCCGAATTTAACGTAAGTCATGATTTTACCCCTAATTATTTTATAAACATGAAAAAGTTTATCATCTTTTGATTAATTTTAAAAAATGAAGTCATAAAAAGAAGGGAAAAAATGATTTAGTTACATTTTTAATTTTTATGAATTTTAAGACTTTGATAAGCATTCACAGCTGCAACTGCCCCCTCTCCACAGGCCACTACAAGCTGTTGCACTCCTCCTGTAACATCCCCTGCCGCGTATACATGGGGGATGTTTGTTCTCTGGTTTTTATCTGTGATGATGTACCCTAGTTCATCCACATCAACTCCTATAACAGTTGCAAGTTTACTGTTAGGTTCCTCCCCCACAGCTAAAAATACACCAGCAACTTCAACCTCTTCATCAACTTCTGTTTCCCTGTTATGGATTACAACACTTTTTAAAAAAGTTTCCCCCTTCATCTCAGTTAAAACTGAGTTCCAAATGATGGGTATTCCTTCAGCATGTATTCTATCCTGCAAGTATTTCTGGGCTCTTAACTCGTCCCTTCTGTGCACGATTTTCACGTTACATCCTATGTCCTTAAGGTGCAGTGCATGTTCTGCCGCAGAGTTGCCCCCTCCAACAACAAAAACATCTTTTCCTTTGAAGAACATTCCATCACATATTGAGCAGAATGATATTCCCTTGCCTATAAACTCATCCTCACCCTTTATTCCCAATTTTCTGTAAGTAGTTCCAGAGCAGATAATCAGGGCTTTAGCAGAATATTCACCTTTATTTGTGGTTAATAATATCCTATCATCGGTTTTATGAATCTTTGTTATTTCCTCATGTTCATGAAGGTCTATGTACATTTCTGCTTGCTCAGCTATCCTTTTTAAAAATTTTGCGCCAGTTATAGATTTAAACCCCGGAAAGTTTGCAACCAGTGGTGCCATATTAGCATTTCCTCCAGTAACTCCCTTTTCTAGAATCGTTGCATTCAACCCTTCCCTACCAACATATATGCCTGCTGTGAGGCCTGCAGGTCCTGCACCCACTATTATAATGTCATGTTCTTCCATAAAACCACCTGAAAGCTTAGGATATATTGATAATTTCCTTTGAAAAAGGAAATCCCATTTGAATAATTTTTTTTAGTTATTTAATTACTACTTTATATTCTGTATTTTATCCCTCAAAAGTTTATTCACGAGTTTGCCGTCGGCTTTACCCTTGAGCTCTTTCATGGCCATGCCCATGAGAGGGCCCATTGCACCCATTCCACGTTCCTCAACCATTTTACTCTGAGATGCAACTATTTCACTGATTATTTTCTCAACATCATCATCTGAGAGCATCATAAGGTTCAGGTTCTTTGCTGCTTCCTCTGGAGAGGACTCACCATCACAGACACCAACAAGTACTTCCTGAACTGCTTCTTTGGTTATCTTATCCTCTGAAACCAGTTCAAAGGTGTTTTTAAGGCATTCAATGTCTAGTCTTGAGATGTCCTTTCCATCACGTTTGAGTTCCTTGATGGTGTAGGCGAAGGTTGATGCCACTGTTGTTGAATCAACAGATGTTAATGCCATCACCTTCTCAAAGTCGTCTGCCCTGTTCCTCCTCACGAGCTGGTGTGCAAGGTCCTGGCTTAAACTGTACTCCTGGATGATCCTTGCCTCCTTCTCGTCTGGAAGTTCTGGAAGGTTGGATCTTATGTCCTCAAGGTATTCCCTGTCTATGATCTGCAGGGGTATGTCTGTTTCAACGTACATCCTGCTTGCAGTTGGCAGTGGTCTGAGGTACTCTGTGTTGGCATCATCCTTGGCCTTTCTTGTTTCCTCTGGAACCTCAACTGCTGCTGTTTTTGCCCTTCTTATAACTTCAAGGAGTGCATTTCTTGCCTTCTCATCCTCATCTGCCACCAGGATAAATGCATCTTTCTCATTCATATCCAGGAACTTCCGGACTGATGTAACCTCTTCCTCGGTTACTCCATAGGCTGGAAGTTCGTCTGTGTGGAATATTCCTGAAACCCCCATCTTCTTAGCGTATCCTGCAAGTTCTGTTCCGAAGCGTCTTCCAGGCTGAACCTCAACTCCAATGAGTCCTGCAAATCCCTTCAGCTTTATTGCAAGAACACTGCCCTTCTCCAGTGCCCTGGCTATGATCTTGGATCCTGTCTCCTGGAAGAGTTCCTTAACATCAAATATTTCATCAAGAACCTCTGCATCTCGCCTCTGGAGTTCGTCCCTTATTTCAATGAGTTTTATCTGGCGTGTAACCTCATTTTCAACCATGGTTGGCATGAGGTCCAGGTCCTGAACACCCTTGATCTCCACACGGGCTCCTTCTCTTATGGATATGTTAAGGTCCTGGCGTATGGTTCCAAGCCCTCTTTTAACATTTGTACTCCTTAAAACCTGCCCCAATTGGTATGCAACATCTCTGACCTGTTCTGGGTGTTTCATGGAAGGATCTGTTGTTATCTCAACCAGGGGAATTCCAAGTCTGTCCAGTCTGAAGACAACATGCCCCTTTTTCTGACCTATCCTTCTTGCTGCATCCTCTTCAAGACAGAGGTTTTCAATTTTAACCCGCCCGTGCTCCGTGTCCATGTAACCCTCCGTTGCAACCAGTCCTGTTCTCTGGAAGCCCCCAGTGTTACTTCCATCTATCACCTGCTTTCTCATGGTGTGGAACTCATCAACAACAGCCATGTTAAGAAGTGAGGACAGTGTGAGAGCTATTTCAAGGGCTTCACTGTTCAGGGTGTGTGGTGGTTCTTCATCCGATTCAACCAGGCATGTGTCATGTTTGTATGCTTCATATGTGAACTGGAGCTTCCTCCGGGATTCCTCATAGGCTGCCCTGTCTATCTTTCCAAGTTCGCTCTGTGTGGGCCTTAAAGTCCTTAAGAGTTTGTATTCTGGCTTTTTGTCCTGCAATTCACATGGACATGGACAGAAGAGTTTTTGTGATGTGTTAAGCTGCTGGTGTATTTCAAGACCCATTTTAAGGCCTAATTTTTCATAATCCATTGATTATCACCCTTTTAATTCATTGAAGATCAACAATACGATTGTTTGATATGGAATATTCATAATAATTTTTTACAATTTGATTAGAGTAGGAAGTAATCCCTTGATGAGAGATCCTCCATCTCACCCCTGAGGTTGGTCTGCATGATCTTCCTCACCTCTTCAAGGTTGTCTGTCTGACCCAGGGCCCAGATGAGCTTTACATAGGCTGTTTCAGGCAGCATGTCCCCTGCAGATATGACACCTGCGGATACAAGCCTTCTGCCTGTGCTGTAGACGTTCATGTTCACCCTTCCGTAAAGACACTGGGAGCTCATTACAACTGGTATTCCGCTGTCTGCTGCCCTTTCAACTGAGGGTATGAGGTAGTCTGGACAGTGCCCCAGTCCCGTTCCCTCGAGAACTATTCCCTTGTAGCCCTTGTCCACGTGGTAATCCAGGATCTCCCCTGAAATACCAGGGTAGCTCTTTATGAAGGCCACCTTTGATTCGAGTTCGTCCCTGAGTTCCACTTCAGTTTCTCCACGTTTTCTGTAATCCACGTTTGGCTGGATCTTAACCCTGTTTTCCTGGATCTTGGCTATTGGCTGGGTGTTTATGCTGCGGAAGGTGTCCCTTCGTGATGTGTGCATCTTCCTGACCTTGGTTCCCCTGTGGAGGTAGGCATATGAATCATCCTCTGTTGCGTGCATGCAAACTGTGACCTCTGCAACGTCGGATTTGGCTGCTGCAACTGATGCCATGAGATTCCAGAATGCATCTGATGACGGCCTGTCCGAACTTCTCTGAGCACCTGTTATGACAACTGGAACCGGTGTTTCCAGCATGAAGCTGAGGGCTGCTGCTGTGTAGTGCATGGTATCTGTTCCATGGGCAATCACAACACCATCTGCACCGCCAGTTATCTCATCTGCCACGGATCGTGCTGATTTTATCCAGTAGTCAGGTTTCATGTTTTCACTGAGTATGTTGAGTATGGCTTCTCCACGGATGTTTGCATGGTCTGCAAGTTCAGGTGTTGCCCGGAGAAGGTCGTCTGCTGTGAATGCGGGGTGAACTGCCCCTGTTTTGTAGTCTATGACAGATGCAACTGTTCCACCTGTGGATATAATGGATATGTCCTGTTTTTTGTTGTCTGGTTCCACTTCAAGGGGTGGAAGTTCTATCCTTGGTTTTTCACCCCTCTGGATGAGTTCCACTCCTGCTCCGTCTATTCCCACGCCCACGTTGTATCCGCTTGGAAGCTTCAAAACCAGGTGTTTGTCATCTGCATCCTCTGCCCTGTCAAGGAGCATTCCCTCGTAGGATATCTCTTCCTTGGTTACGCGAATTGTATCCCCCACGGATATACTCTGTGATTCTAAAAATTGTTTTGCAACGCCGTTATAACTCATTGAATCCCTCATTTACATTTTTAAAAGCTTTAATTTTTTAAATTAGAACAATTATCTTTGAATTGATCCCTTTTTTAAATGATTTTCTCGTACAAAGAACTTTTTTACAGATTTTTTTATAAATTTTACAGGAATTTAAATTCTTATAATAATTATTTTATTTATCATAAGGAGTAGCTTGTGATTTTTTCCTTTAAATCCCCTGATTTTATTCTATTTTTAATTTTTATATGCTCATGATCATAGTACGAACCAATAAAACACTAGTTTATGGTTAGTTCAATCTAAGATAAAACCTTTATAATGCCATTTAGAATCACTGGTTCAAGACCATGAAAAATTCAGGGCCAGTATTAACCCATTCCCTGATTAAAAATCATGGATTTGAATTTGGAGAGTGATATGCAAGTAAAAGAATCCAGAATGCATAGGATATCCCTGTAAGCCATTCAAAAATTGGAGTGGGCAAATTTCTGTTTAGCATGTAAAATATTACCAACAAAGAATCCATTAAAATAGGGATTACACCATAGAAAGCCAGTTTTTTGAGTTTCAGATCTTTTCTGAGGTTGTAGTTCATCAGGATCAGGAAGAGGAGTGAGGATATGAAGAAAGTGGCTGAAAAGAGTCCGTGCAACGAGGGGATGTCTTCAGAGAATAGCCCCACCATTACGAGTGAAAATCCAGAGGCCAGTCCAGATATCTGTGAGTATAATAGAACTCGTTTACTGCAGACGGCACTGGCATAGGTTACGTTGATGTGGGAACAGAATATGAGAAAAAGAGATCCTGCAATCACAGATCCAAGGTTGAAGAGAAATGCCCCATGGGGATTGTAAAAGCTGCTTCCAAGGTCGCTTATCCAGTTTTCAAGGGGGTTGAGTTGACCTGAGAATTTTGCGGCTGCTGCGATCATGAAAATGGCCATGATGAGCACTGCAGCTATCCCTGTAAAACGTATGATCTGGAACTTCAAGTTTTGAGTTTCTTGAATCAAAAAGCCCACGAACCTGTGCAGTGACTTATCAAGAGATTTTAAATACTTCTTAAATCACTTGGATTAAAAACATAGCTTAAATATGCTTAATTAATCCTTAGCTCATCTTAGTTAATTCTAAGTTAGTTAATAATGTTAAAGGATTCAATAAATTTAATCATTATCCAATAAACTTAATCCAGGCCATCCAATTGGATTTCAACACCCACTGGACAGTGGTCTGAACCCATAACCTCTGAGAGTATGAATGCATCAACCACATTGGGCATGAATTCTCTGTTCACGAAGAAGTAGTCCAGGCGCCAGCCAACATTCCGCTCCCTTGCTCTGGTTCTGTAACTCCACCATGTGTACTGTCCCTCACCATGGTTGAACTCCCTTAAAGTATCAGTGTAACCTGTTGCCAGGAATTTATCCATCCATGCTCTTTCCTCGGGTAAGAAACCTGATATCTTCTCGTTTTCCTTTGGCCTGGCCAGGTCTATCTCTTTATGGGCCGTGTTCACATCACCACAGACAACTATGTTTTTACCCTCTGCTTTGAGTTTCTCTGCATGTTCAAGGAAGGCATCGTAGAATTCCATCTTGTAACGAAGCCTCTCTGGGGACATTTTACCGTTGGGAAAGTATATGTTGAAGAGTACAAAATCTCCGTAGTCTGCAATGATGGTTCTTCCTTCAAGGTCGAATTTATCGATTCCAAATCCGTATTCCACTTTTTCAGGTTTTATACGCGTGTAAAGGGCCACTCCGCTGTATCCTTTCCTCTCGGCCTCGCAGAAGTAGGTCTGGTAACCATCAAATTCCCTTATATCACGCGGTACCTGTTTTCTTGTGGCTTTGGTCTCCTGCACACACAGGATATCTGGGTTTTCACCCTCAAACCATTCACGAAATCCCTTCTTATGAACAGCCCTTATTCCGTTAACGTTCCATGATAGAATTCTGATCTTTTCCATTCCAATTCCTCTACTCCACTGCAACTGCCCTAATTGGACCTGTTAATGCATTGTAGATCTTTTTGATATTAATTTCTATGGATTGAATCCCATAAGAAATTGTTCATATCTTCCATCTGTCAGGGTTATTCTGGCTCGAAGTGGATTTATCTTCTCACCATAATGGACCCTCCTTGAAGAACAATATCTTAAAAAAAATATCTTAAAAATGTTAAAGTAAAGAATCAGGAATAAAAAGAATAAATAAACTGAAAAAAATGAATTAAAAGAGAAAAATCACATTTAAAGATTTTCCTCTGCCCATTTTGCCCCCGCTTCAAGT
Source organism: Methanobacterium aggregans (assembly GCF_017874455.1). NCBI lineage: Archaea > Methanobacteriati > Methanobacteriota > Methanobacteria > Methanobacteriales > Methanobacteriaceae > Methanobacterium > Methanobacterium aggregans. Next base: position 448,852 of record NZ_JAGGLN010000002.1, read on the forward strand.
ATTTTAACGTTGAGTGGAACGAGTTTGGGTTTTTTGGCGAAGGTGTGCTTTATTGCATCCTTGTAATCATCCTCTGAAAGGTCTGTGGATGCAATTTCCATTAAAACACCTAGCATGGCCGTGTTTGCAGCTTTGGAAACTCCCTCTTTTTTGGCAATTTCAAGTGCAGGAACTGCTATTGTCCTAACTCCCTCAGGAGCTTCAAATTCACCAATCTCCACATCATAAAGTATCACCCCTCCTTTTTTAACCCTTTCTGCGAATTTTTCAAGGGAGGGCCTGTTCAGGGCCACGAGAACATCGTAGTTGTAAACAACAGGCGAAGATACAGTTTGTCCAGATATGACCACTGTGCAGTTGGATGTTCCTCCACGTTGTTCTGGTCCGTATGAAGGGTACCATGAAACATGACGCTGTGCGTTACAGGCTGCCTGGGCAATTATAAGTCCCATACTTAGAACACCTTGACCTCCAAACCCTGAAACCTTAACAACTTTGTTTTTAAAGTCTGGATCATCCACTGCTTCCAGTGCACTCTCACTTTCAACATCGAATATTTTATCAAGGGATTCCCTGGAGAAATCACTTTTATCTCTGCAAAGAGGCTCAATTTCCTTGATTTTATCCCTGAAGTTTGCAAGTGGAAATTCCACTTCCATCTGCTCGTTTAAGAAATTCTCAGCACCCTCTGCATCCTGTTTAAGGTTGGTTGGGCATGGAGATAGTACTTCAACGAATGCATAGCCCTTTCCATCCCTCTGCACCTCAAGGGCTTTTTTAACCGCCCTTTTTGCCCTTCGTATGTGGGATGGATCTGAAAGTGAAACCCTTTCAATGAACACTGGGGCTTTCAGGTTGTCCAGGAGCTCACACATGTGAAGGGGGTATCCTGCAAATCTTGGGTCACGGCCTTCCTGGCAGGTAACTGTTTTTTCACCTATCAAGGTTGTTGGTGCCATCTGCCCGCCTGTCATTCCATAAACTGTGTTGTTTATGAAGAAGACAGCCATCTTCTCACCACGGTTTGCTGCCTGGATGGTTTCGTTGAGGCCTATGGATGCAAGGTCCCCATCTCCCTGGTAAAGGATAACAATAGAATCATCTTCTGCCCTTGATATTCCTGTTCCAACTGCTGGTGCCCTTCCATGTGCTGTCTGGACGTTTCCACAGTCGAAGTAGTAGTAGGCGAAGACTGCACATCCCACTGGACTGGTCATTATGGCTCTGTCCTGGATTCCAAGCTCGTCTATGGATTCTCCTATGAGTTTGTGCAGGATTCCATGACCACAGCCTGGACAGTAATGGGTTGCTGTGGGTGCGCTGCCTCCTTTTCTTGGAAATTCATCGAGCAGGGATTTGGGTTTTCCTATGACCTTTTCCCCAATTTCAGGATTATCTGCAGCTGTTTTGTCAGCCATTTCAGTCACCTCCTCCAACTTTACTTCCATTATATTCTGATTTGCCTGCAGTTTCCATTATCTTGTTCATTATACTGTCCCTGTCCATGAGGTTTCCACCCATTCTGTTTACAAGTTCCACAGGACGTTTGCATTCCACTGCAAGTTTTATGTCATCGGCCATCTGGCCGTTGCTCATCTCAACAGATATGAATGTACATTCACGTTCTTCTGATATTTTTTTAAGCTCGTGCTTTGGGAATGGGAATAGGGTTTTGGGTCTGAAGAGTCCAACTTTTATTCCCTGGCTTCTTGCAAGTTCAACTGCAGATCTTGCTATTCTGCTGCTTATTCCATAGGCCACAAGGATGATTTCAGCATCTTCCATTTGATACTCCTCGAAGTCCACCTCATTTTCTTCCATCTCAGCATATTTTTCCTGTATCCTGTAGTTGAAATCCTCAAGCTGGTCGAAGTCAAGGAATATAGAGGTTACAAGGTTTTCCTTGGTTTCAGCGTTACCACAGACAGCCCATGAGGTGTCTATCCTGGGTTTCACTGTTTTTTCAGGGAAGTGCAGTGGCTCCACCATCTGCCCGAGAACTCCATCTGCAAGGACTATAACTGGGTTGAGATATTTTTCTGCAAGGTCGAAGGCCTTGGCTGTGAAGTCACACATCTCCTGGACAGAGTTAGGTGCGAGGACTATGTTTTTGTAGTTTCCATGACCTCCACCCTTAACTATCTGGTTGTAGTCCCCTTGTTCAGGTCCTATGTTTCCCAGACCTGGACCTGCCCTTACAATATCAACTATAACACATGGGAGTTCTGCTCCTGCAAGGAATGATATTCCTTCCTGTTTTAAGCTGATACCTGGACCTGATGATGCTGTCATGACCCTGTGGCCTGTTGATGCTCCACCGTAAACCATGTTTATTGCTGCTTCCTCTGATTCTGCCTGTACAAACTTTCTTCCCACCATTGGGAAGTACTTGGAGGCTTCGTGGAGGATCTCCGTAGCTGGTGTTATTGGGTATCCGAAGTAGCAGTCACACCCTGCATACATGGCTCCTATTATAACGGCCGTATTTCCCTTAACGAGCTGCGTTGCCATTTAGTTTCCCTCCCCTTATCTTCTTTATCCTTTTCTTCATCCTTTTTAGGTATATGTACCTCTACTGCAAGGGGTTCTGGGCAGGTGTAGTAACAATCACCACAGCCTGTACAGCCTTCACCCTTGTAAACTGCGTAACGGTATCCTCTTTCATTGATATCATCACTCATCTTTAAAACGCCTTTTCTGCATGCTAAGATACATCTTCCACATGCCTTGCATTCCAGAGTGTTGATAACAGGATACGGTTCCTTTTTTTGAATCTTTTCAGACATGATATCAAGCTTCTTGGTTGATTTTAGTTTTTAAGAAATTTTTTAAGGTAATTTTAAGTTTTGAATAATTTGAGGTAATTTTTGATTTTTTTAAACTTTTATTATCCTTTAATTATCCCTTAAATTTCAATGATCCTCTTTAATATTTTTTTTGATGTTCATTTTAAACTTAATCCAAACAAATTAATTTAAATCTTGTTTTAAGCTACATTATAAATTATTTTATTAAAATAAATAATAAATAAGGGTTTTATCCAATTTTACCATTCAAATAACTTTTTTAATCTTTGAGAATCTTAAAAATGGAATTAAATGGTTTGAGGGCATTCCATGTATCTCAATCCCCTAGATAGTTCATCCCGGATTTTCCAGGTCCTTTTCCCTTATTTCCACACGTTTTATCTTTCCGCTTATGGTTTTTGGAAGTTCCTCAACGAACTCCACAACACGCGGATATTTGTAGGGAGCTGTAACACCCTTAACATGGTTTTGAATCTCTTTTTTAAGTTCTTCTGAGGCTTCGTATCCCCTGGCAAGCACTATGGTTGCCTTTATAACCTGTCCCCTTACTGGGTGGGGCACACCTGTTATTGCACATTCAAGTACCGATGGGTGGGATATCACTGCACTTTCAACTTCAAAGGGTCCTATCCTGTAACCTGAACTTTTGATTATGTCATCGTTACGTCCAACAAACCATAAGTAGCCGTCTTCATCCTTCCATGCAGTGTCTCCGGTGTGGTAGTAACCTCCATGACATGCTTCCTCTGTTTTCTCGGGGTTGCGGTAGTAACCTGTGAAAAGTCCTAAAGGTCTGCCATTATCTATTTTAAAGCATATTTCCCCTTCATCCCCCACATCACACGGGTTTCCCTCCTTGTCAAGGAGTACAACATCGTATCCAGGGGATGGTTTTCCCATTGAACCTGGTCTGGGTTTTATCCAGGGGAAGTTGGCGATTGCAGCAACTGTTTCAGTCTGACCAAATCCCTCCCTCAGCTTCAAATCTGTGAACTCGTAGAACCTGTTGTAAACCTCAGGGTTCAGTGGTTCACCTGCAGTAACAGCATATTCAAGGGTTGAGAAGTTGTACTCTGAGAGATCTTCTTTTATCAGGAACCTGTAGATGGTTGGTGGTGCACAGAAAGTTGTTACTCCATGTTTTGATGCTTTATCAAGCATGTGTGCTGCGTCGAATCTTTCGTAGTCATAGATGAACACTGCACTTCCTGCAATCCACTGCCCGTAGATCTGACCCCAGAGTGCCTTGCCCCACCCGGTGTCTGCAACTGTGTAGTGCAGTCCATCCTCCATAACGTTCTGCCAGTACTTGGCTGTGATTATATGACCAAGAGGATATGTGTAGCTGTGGTTAACCATTTTAGGAAGTCCTGTGGTTCCTGATGAGAACAGTCCAAATGAGAGATCATCTGCTCTGGTTTCTTCATCTCCAGTTGGTCTTTCAAATTCTGGTGAAGCTTTCTCAATACCTTCACGGAGGTTGAACCATCCTTCACGTTCTCCATTACCTACAAATGCTTTTAAGAGTTTAATGTCCTCTAATTCTTCATGAGCTTCATCGAAGTATTTCGGAACATCATTTTCTTCTATGCATATGGCCATGGTGATGCCTGCACTCTTTATTCTGTAGGTTATGTCCTTGGTTTTCAGCATGTGGGTTGCAGGAATTGCTATTGCCCCTAACTTGTGCAGGGCCAGGAGGCAGAACCAGAACTCGTACCTGCTTTTAAGGGTTAAAATTACTCTATCACCCCTACCCACCCCACACTGCCTGAGGAAGTTGGCTGTTTTGTTGCTGTAATTTTTAAGGTCCTCAAAGGTGAAGATCCTATCCTCATCATCGTTACACCAGACAAGACCCACTTTATCAGGGTATTTATCTGCGTACTCATCAACAACGTCAAATGCGAAGTTGAAGTTTTCAGGAAACTCTATCTTGAAGTTCTTCTTAAAATCTTCGTAGGATTCGAATTCTGTTTTTGGAACGAATTTCTTCAGTAAAGATGACATGAAAATACACCACATAATTATTTAATTCTATTTTTTTAATGAAATTCTAATTTTAAAGGCCTCATGGATAATTTTAGAGGTTAATGTAATTCAATTGGAAAATTTTCGATCTTGAATGGGTTATCAATGTTTTACATTGAATCATCCCAGATTTGAAGTTTCTATTTAAGATTTTTAGATGGTTTTTGTATCTTCGAATAAATTTTAAATCCATTTTTAAGTGGATTTTTTATGGTAATATCCCATTTTAAATTGGATTTTTTATGCACATTTATTTATCCCATTTTAAATGGATTTTACATTATTATGGCAAGAAATTTTGCAGTTTTGTTGTTCAAAGCTTCCATTGCATGTTCATATGTTGAATCAAAGAATACTGAATCCCCCTCTTCAAGCACTATCTCGTTTTCGTTGATATAAAGCTTTAATGAACCTTCAATTACGTAGTTAAACTCCTGTCCAGGGTGTGAATTTGTTGATGGTTTTTCTCCACCGGTTCTGGGTTCCACAGCCACAATGAATGGCTCTGCTTTTTTGTGGATGAATTTTTCTGCAAGGTTCTCGTACTCGTACTGTTTTCTTCTTTCAACACGCACACCCTTTCCTTTACGTGTTACTGTGAAGATGTGCATTCTTGTCTCTTCACCAGTCATTAGAAGTCCCATATCAACATTTAACTTGTTTGCTATTTCGTAGAGGATGCTTGCAGGAATATCTAAGCTTCCTTCTTCGTAGTGAGTGTAATCTTCAATGGATATTTTAAGGTAGTCAGCCATTTCTTCCTGGCTGGCTTCAGAAAGTTCTCTCAGCTCTGAAATACGCAGAGCAATCTCCTTCATTTTCTCGTTCATTTAAAACCCTCATTTAACTCTCAAAATAATATTGTGAATCTCAACAAATCAGCATAATTGCTGGTTTGTATTTATGGAGTACATTATATTTTTAATTATTGAAAGTATTGTGGTTTGAAACCTCAATTCAAAAACCAGTGGTTGGATGGTGCCCTGAATCACAGACATCAGATGTTAATTATAATGATTGTTAATGACAATTATAAGGAATTCTAATATATATAATGATCGACTCCATTGGTTTTTAAGAGTTACAGGAAATAAAAAAACTAAAAAATCAATGCATTTAACCTTGTAGAAGATTTAGGAAAGGCCAAAATTTTAAAAATATGTTTCTTTAAGGGTCAAAGCTAGCATTAAAGTTCTAAAATTAAAGATCAATACATTTTATAGAATATTGAAACTTTTTTATAAAATTCATAGCCTGATTTTTAGTTGGTTTTTATTTTAACCAACATGTTCTTTTAACAATTAAATTAACTTCGAAGATCATAAATAATAGTTGGAGGTTTTTAAATGGATTTAGAACTGAAGATGGTTAAGGTAGATGTTCCAGAAGAATGTAACATCATTCTAGGACAGAGCCACTTTATAAAAACTGTTGAAGATATATATGAGGCTATTTTTAATACTGTACCTCAAGCAGAGTTTGGAATTGCATTTGGAGAAGCTTCAGGCGACTGTCTAGTGAGGTGGGCAGGTAACAACCCTGAGCTTGTTAAACTGGCCCGTGAGAAGATGCTTGAGCTGGCCTGCGGCCATGCATTCATAGTGTACCTTAAAAATGCCTACCCCCTGAACGTCACCCAGCGCATCAAAAGCGTGCCCGAAGTTGTTAATTTATTCTGTGCAACTGCAAATCCTGTTGAAGTAATAATAGCTGAAACAAAACAGGGTCGGGGAATAATTGGAGTTGTAGATGGTTTAAAACCTGTTGCAATTGAAAATGATGAAGATGTTAAGGAAAGGCAAAAACTTCTAAGGAACATTGGCTACAAATTCTGATGGCACCCCATCCCCTATGAAATCCAAGAAAATTTATACTTTCATCTTCAAATATATTACGTGATGATTTTATCTAGTATGGGAAGTCCATTGACTGAAAGAAACATGAACAGAAGGTATCGTGAGGGTTGAAAATGGTTGAATCAAAGGTAGTATTCTGCAGGGGCCGTGAAAATAAAAAGGAATCTGAATACATGTTGGAAGTTGATGAAGAATACGTTTCAATTAAGGACAGAGGCCAGGGCACATGGACCATAAATATAAGGGGTTCAAAAGAGGCATTGACTCCCATGTACGAATTTTTTGACAATGTGATGGATCTGGAACCCCTGACCATGAACATAGCAGGTACCGGTGAAATTAAGCATTACTTCAGGGGTATTTCAGATATAAAAGAAGAAGAAGATGAGGGAAACTATAAGTTTGGAGTAACACTGCAGCTTCTAAAAAAATCAGTCTGAAGTTGCGTGTTTTTCGAATATGTCCCGGATATCCTTGGGATGCTCAAACACAAAGGTGTTCTCCATATCCTGCAATTTTTTAACGTGCTGAGCATCCTCACGGGTTATTTTAAGTTCCAGGTCACGGCCGTTAGGCAGCTTCGTAGTTGTGATTCCCTCTCTAAAATCTGTGGGCATTACGTAGATGGGTGTGGCAGTTTTCTGACCCATTATGGCTGCATTTGTAAGGAGAGTGTCTGCTATTCGCAGGGATATCTTTGCAACTGTGTTGGATGTTGCAGGGGCAAGTAATAAAAATTCAAAGGTCCCCATCTGAATCTGCCCAGCTAAAAATGGCGCGTTAGCATTTATTTCAGTCCATGTTTTGTCGAACATTGTTTCAAGGGTGTTTGAAAGGTTGTAATACTTGAGAACCTGGTCTCCAGCCTTGGAGACGTAAACACGTATATCAAATTCTTTTCTGTACTCCTTCTTCATTTCCTCCATGATCTCAACTGTTTCCTCTATCTTTTCACCACTTCCTGTGATGCCCCACGCAACTCTCCTTCGTTTACCCTTCACTATCATAACAAATATTATGTTTTTATTTAGATAAATTTATTTTCCCCTAAAGCCAGATAGATTAAATCGTAGAAATTTTATAAAAATTTTTTTATAATGAATTAAATTATGAGATCAGTAACACAGATCAAGGTGATTGAAATCGAAGAAAAAGAGAAAAAAACAGAACTTGAATCAAAAGAGAGCCCAGAAATTAAATCTGATCGTGAGAAATCTGAGAAAATAGAAACCTGTTACCTCTGCAACAAGAAATTCGATATGAACAAGGATGATTACAGCCACTACAAGTACGGTAAATACCCTATGTGCGATTACTGTTCCCAGTTTTATGGTTTTTACAAGGAATGAATTCTCAAGGAAGGTTTGTCCATCATGGATTTTTACCTACCCAAAATTTATCAAATGAAAAAATCAAATCCTGACTTAGAAGCAGCCTAAATAAGAAGATTTAAAAAAATAGAAAATAAATTAAAGAAATAAAAAAGCTAATCTTTATTTTTATCCCTTCAAATGCTCCTGAACAAGGGATATTCCCCATTCAGCCATTTTCCTGGCATCTTCAGGTTTCTGAGCCTCTGCAAAGCATCTGAAGATTGGCTCGGTCCCAGATGGTCTTATTATAACCCAGCCATCCTCTGTGAATATTTTAACACCATCGGTTGTGTCAACCTCATGCTCGCTTGTTGCTGCTGCAATCTTCTCCATAACCTCAACTTTAAGATCATCAGGACATTCAACCTTCATCTTCTCTGAAGAGTACGCTGGAAGTTCTGATATTAATTTTGATAGAGGTTTACCCTCTTTTGCAATTGTTTCAACTATTTTAGCTGTTGAAAGTGCTGCATCCCTTCCATAAACGAAATCCGGAAATATAAGTCCTCCGTTTTCTTCCCCACCAAAGAGTCCTCCCCTGTTTTTAAGTTCCCTTGCAACCACGAGGTCTCCAACCCTCGTTGCAATGACCTCGCCGCCATACTCCTCTGCTATGTCGTAGATGGCTGCAGATGTTGCAACGGTTGTTACTATGATTCCACCACCTGCTTCCCTGAGCATCTGTTTTTCAACCAGTGCAAATGTTTTGTCACCGAAGACGAAGTTTCCTTTTTCGTCTATGCATATGGTTCTGTCTGCATCACCATCATGTGCTATTCCAAGGTCTGCACCTGTTGCTTTGACAACTTCTATGAGTTCCTTGAGGTTGTCCTCAGTGGGTTCAGGGTTTCTTCCTGGGAAAAATCCATCTGGCTGGCAGTTCATAGTTGTAACGTCACAGCCAAGCTTTCTAAGTAGGTAGGGTGTTGTGAAGCATGCTGCACCGTTTCCACAGTCCACTATGACCTTGAGATTTGCAGATCGAATTGCATCAGCATCAACACGTTCTATAACGTTTTCTATGTATTCATCCACGATTCCATGGTTCTCAAGGACTTCCCCAATCTCGTTCCATACCACCCTGTCTGGATTTTCATCGAAGAACATGTCTTCTATCTTTTCTTCCATGTCCTCTGCTATTCCTATTCCATCTTCATCAACGAACTTTATTCCGTTGTACTTTGGTGGGTTGTGGGACGCTGTTATCATCACACCACCATCACAGTAGTTTCTAACTGCAAATTGGACTGCAGGAGTTGGTAAAATTCCAAGATCAAACACCTGACAACCCGAAGATAGGAGTCCTGATATTACTGCGTGTTTTATCATTCCAGTGGAGGTTCTTGTGTCCCCACCAACAGCAACCTTACCCTTCACAAGTGTTCCGTATGCTGCTGCAAGTTTTGATGCAAATTCTGGCGTTAATTCATGATTTGCAATCCTTCTAACTCCAAAAGTTCCGAATAATCGTTTCATAATTTCACTTCCTGAATGAATTCTAGGGTACAATTTTTTAAAACCTTACTTTACAAATTGAATTTTTATGGATTCTACTTACGATGTGTAAACTAATTGTGTATGTAATTTAGTACCTTTCAGTATAAATTCATTTCAAAGGTTAGTTCCATTTTATTGAATAGAATTTTATTGAACAACATTCTATAAACTGTAGTAGGATGATCTATTAACAGAATGATTGTATAAACAATTATATATTTTTAACAAGTTTATCCATGAATTTTAATAATATCAACGATCTTAAGTTTAGAAGTAACTGAAAAGCTAATGGAAAATTAAAATGAAATTAATAACAATAATTCCTGCTTACAACGAGGCACTTGACATAAAAAATGTTTCAAAGGAGGCTTTGAAGTATTCGGATGTTCTGGTTGTGGATGATGGTTCATATGATGAGACCTATCGCCTTGCAGAGGAATCAGGTGCAATGGTTGTTAAACACCCAAAAAACATGGGTAAGGGTGCAGCCATAAAAACTGGACTTAAGATTGGCCTTGAAAAGGGCTACGATGTTTTTGTAGTTCTTGATGGGGACGGACAGCACGACCCATTCTACATACCAGCATTAACCGCAGCTATTGATGGGGCTGGAATTGTTATAGGTTCCAGATTCATTGGAGGTGTTCCTGAAAACATGCCACTTCAGAGGAAGGTTTCAAATGCCCTTACAACCCATCTTATAAAGTACATGACGGGTTACACCCTGACTGATAGTCAGAGTGGTTTCAGGGTAATATCAAAGGATGCTGCAAAACTTTTTCTGGACATAAGTTACGATGATTATGTTTACGAATCTGAGATGATACACAGGGCATCCAAGAATGATCTGGTGATAAGGGAAGCACCAATATCCTGCAGGTACGGCCATGAAAAATCTTACATCACCTGGATAAACGTTCTCCATTACATAAGCTTCATCTTAAAACTTATCTTAAGGAAAATAAAGAATAGGGTGACTCTTTGAAACAATTCTACGTCCTTGTTGTCAGCTTTGTACTCCTGATCCTTCTGGTTTTGTGGTTGGGACCATCAAATATTATCCATGCCCTTGAAACTGCTGATCTGCGGTTCATAGTCCTTGCAGCCTTCATTCATCTGGTTGTTATAGGAGTCAGATCCCTGAGGTGGGGTTTTATAATCAATCAAACAACTGAATTCAAGAAGAACTACGTTGTGAAAACAATAGGACTCTTTGCAGGAAATTTCAGTCCAGCCAGAAGTGCGGGGGAAGTTTTGAATGCAGTTGCAGGTAAAAAGATCAATGGGATAAGTCTATCAGAGGGACTCTCAGCAGGGTTAACTGAAAGGTTCTTCGATGTTGGGATAGCAGGCTGTCTAATGTTGATATCCTCACTCTTCCTGCCGAAGATACGTGTGATCACCATACTTGGAGGTTTGCTTTCCATTGGCATGGTCCTCCTGATCTACATCTTTAACTGGAGGGAAAATGCCAGCATCTGGCTTTACGATAGGATCCATCCCATCATCAGCAAACTTCCCATCAGGGAGGAGGTTCTCAACAACCTCTACCTCAAGTTCACCGAGGGTTTAAGGGGTATGATCCAGTACACACACTCCTTCAGCAACTTCAAAAACCTGACCTTTGTGTTTTTCCTGTCTGGAGCTTCATGGCTTCTTGAATGTGTTCGTCTTCTGGTTGTTTTCTACGCCTTCAACATTGAAATAAATTTCACAGCCATCGTTGTCATATTCCTTATTGCAAACCTTGTGGGAATTGTTACAGCCCTTCCTGGAGGAATAGGTTCAATAGAAATATCTTTAACAGGATTATTTGTGTTATTTGGTGTTCCCGGAGCTTTAAGCGGCAGCATTGCCCTTGTTGATAGGCTGGTTTCCTTCTGGCTTGTAACTGCACTGGGGATCATCTTCTCTTCCTACTATGCAAAGGACATCCTCGAGGATATCAAGGGTTACACACTGGATCTTAAGGGATCTGAATGAGTTTCTTGGGATAATTTATCTGGATTAGTTAATTTAAGATTTTATTGATCTAAAAAGGAGTGAAACCTCTCATAAACTTCAGAATCCTCCAAAGCCAAAATCCCATCAATCACTTCCTTTAACCCCTCAACATCACCAAACTCATCCAAAACTTTACCCGCAACATCAACAGTCGGTTCTGATCTTAAAAACATTTTTTTACCACCTAACACTTACCATCCCCAAAACCCATAAAACTATCACATCAAACGGCTAATATCTGTGTTTATAAGTTTTAGATAAGTTTTATTAGCAGTTACAACATCAAAAATGTTAATTTTATCCCTACCACATATAACTGCACTACAACCAGATAAAAGCAAAATAAAAGCTTCTTCAGTGACTAAAAAAGTTGTTGACACCCTTTCTGTTCCTTTCCACTTGTTATGTATCAACATAAAATTAATTTCATGAATATGATTATAAAGCCGCTTCACCTGTTTATTTTGCCATTTAACCTTACCTAAACGTTTAAAAAATTCAGTGGTGGGTTTGGGTGTTTCAAGGTCAGAATCAAAATCATCTAACATTAAAAGAATCCTAGTGGCCATTGAACCATAAAAAATGTTGTTTAATTCATTTAAAGTGAAATCCCTGCCTAATTTAATATTATAAAGGTCATAAACAAAAGTATATGTCACCATAACAAACTTAGCAGTTATTAAAGGCGCAAAAGGAATACTCAAAGGAAACTTACTCATATTCTCTGATGCCAATTTAATCAACTCTGAAAGCTCATCAAAATCACCAGAATCCAAACGAGAATCATCCCCCATACCATGAACTAAACCATCATAAACCCCAGAAACCTCCAAAGCCAAAATACCCTCAATCACTTCCTTTAACCCCTCAACATCACCAAACTCATCCAAAACTTTACCCGCAACATCAACAGTCGGTTCTGCACTAAAAAAACTCATATTTTTCACTTCCATTACCATGGCCATTTACTTTTGATCCAAATTACCAACCCAAAAACACCATTTTTATAGTTATTTTAACTTTTATCAACCTTTATAAGGTTATAAACCATTGAAGCCAGCACAAAACATATAAACAAACCTATAAGTCTTATAAGTGGGTTTTCTGGGGATTGACCAATATAACCCACAGACAAAGCAATCACTGTGCCTGTACTAATGAAAACTGCCACTGCAGTTACTGCTGCAAGAAAATTCCCAAACTCCATAAATTATCACATCAACTTGGTAATATCTGTGTTTATAAGTTTGAAATAAGTTTTATAAGCCATTAAAAGATCAGACTCCACTATCTCCAACCGATCATCGTTCACAGCACAACAAGCCGCAAGAAACAAAATAAAAGCACCCTCCGTAGCCGTGAACTTAGTATCCACAGTTTTATGTTCTTCTATAAACTTATCACAATTAAGTTCATGCAGTTTTCCGTGTAATTTTTTCACTTTTTTGTCTTTCCAGTTCATTTTCTTAAGTTTGAGGAAGTATTCAGCAGTAACCTCTTGGGGGTTAG